>NZ_JBLYNV010000086.1:0-15915 GCF_049310165.1 Endozoicomonas sp. ALE010
AACGGGCAGGAGCAGACACCGGGTCTCAAAGAGGCTGTGACCGCACTGTTGCCCCACGTGAACACTCAGAAAGACCAATTTAATGCCCAGGAAATCGCCAACCTGCTGTGGGCCATGGCGAAACTGGTGGACAACGGGCTGGAGCAGACACCAGGGCTCAACGAGGTCGTGGCCGCGCTGTTGCCCCACGTGATCGCACTAGAAGACCAATTTAATGCCCAGGAAATCGCCAACCTGCTGTGGGTCATGGCGAAACTGGTGGACAACGGGCAGGAGCAGACACCAGGGCTCAACGAGGTCGTGGCCGCGCTGTTGCCCCACGTGATCGCACAAGAAGACCAATTTAATGCCCAGGGAATCGCCAACCTGCTGTGGGCCATGGCGAAACTGGTGGACAACGGGCAGGAGTGGACAGCAGGGCTCAACGATGCAGTAGCCGCACTGTTGCCCCACGTGAATGCACAGAAAGACCAATTTAGTCCTCAGCATATCGCCAACCTGCTGTGGGCCATGGCGAAGCTGGTGGACAGCGGGCTGGAGAAAACACCAGAGTTCAAAGATGCTCTGGCCGCACTGTTGCCCCACGTGAACGTACAGAAAGACCAATTTATTCCCCAGCATATCGCCAACCTGCTGTGGGCCATGGCGAAACTGGTGAAGAATGGGCAGGAGCAGACACCAGAGTTCAACGAGGCCGTGGCATCGCTGTTGTCCCTCGTGAACGCACAGAAAGCTAATGTAAAACCACAGGAAATCGCCAACCTGCTGTGGGCCACGGCGAATCTGGGTGAGCTCATTGAGCTGAACGTGTTTACATCCACGTTCAACTCTCTTGTCTACAGAATCAGTGAAAACACTCAGTTCTCTCAGCAAGAGATACTGATGTCTCTCTGGGGAGTAATGGTATGCTGTGCCAGGTTGGCTCTGGACTCCAATGCCCATAAAAATAACGTGCTTGAAAAGCACATGGATGATCTGTTGACTCGCCTGGAAAATACATCGCCAGATAATGAAGAGGATCAATCCATCATGATCATGGCCGCAAGTTGGCTTGGCAGAGCCTGTCCGGTCGTTCGCGATTACCAGACAAACATTTCAAAAACCCAGGTCGACTTCCGTGATCAACTCCAATCATCTATTCCATCTTTGAAGATTGAAGAAGAAAAGAGTCTGAACTCATTACCTCCGGTTGACCTGCTACTGCCAGATCACAACATGGTGATTGAAATTCAGGGACCGTTTCATTACGTGGGTGGTGATTTCAACACCAGGAATGGTTCGACTCTGCTGAAAATCGCACTGTTGCAAAAAGCAGGATTTGAGGTCATTGAAATTCCGGTTAACAGGCTTTGCAATCAGGATTTAATGAAACCATACATTGATCAAATAAAGACCAGGATAGGCATCCCACCACAGGAGCATGGCTCTGTATCACTTAAAAGAAGGCTGGCAGATGAGCCATACGTTACTGCTGATAAAGGCAGGCAACCCTCAGATCATGGTTACTTAACCGCCGAAGAACATTCAGAAGTGCAAACCGGCAAACCAGAAAAGAGGAAAAAAACAACCAGCCAGTAAGTAGTTAACCAACATTCCAGCAAAATGAACTTCTGAAAAGAACCACAGTCTGCATTTTATATTTCCATGAATTAATGAAATATAATTATGGATAGAAGCTATGCTGGTATCAGTGGTCCATACACAAGATCAGGCAATGATTACCACCAACCGGATGACCAAGCCACTTCTTCACGGCGTGGACGATATAGGTATGCCACAGTCAGGCAATGGGATAAACCCTCCCGCACTGCCCCGGCGCGAAATGAATTTTACCATTCTTCTTTCACACGCTCTTATCAACATCTACAGTACCGTTCAGTAAACCCTGCTCAAGATTTCAATACCCTCACCAGACAGGAAATAATGGATGGCCTGCTGAGTAAATCTTATCGTTTCGGTGATCGCTATGATGGGAGAAATCACGGTCAATATGCCAGTTCAATTAAAAAATACACGTCAACTGCTAAAAGATCGTTAAATCGAGCTGAACAAAGCCAGCTGATGCGTTTGCTGCAAAATTTCACAGCAACGCGGAGCTGGAATTGGCGAAGCCTGACGACAACACTGCACTCATTTACTTCAGCGGGTGTTTTTACCCCTCATAATCCCTTGGATGAGCGTGTCAGACTTACTCAGGCTGCCTTACTGTCAACACTACTTGATGCAATCATATTCAAGTGCAACCAAAAACCTGAAGCCAGCTATGTTGGTGCCCAGGAAATCGCCAACCTGCTGTGGGCTATGGCGAAACTGGTAGACAGCGGGCAGGAGCGAACACCAGGGCTCAACGCGGCTGTGGCCGCGCTGTTGCCCCACGTGAACGCACAGCAAGACCCATTTATTCCTCAGCATATTGCCAACCTGCTGTGGGCCATGGCGAAACTGGTGGACAACGGGCAGGAGCGAACACCAGAGCTCAATGAGGCCGTGGCCGGGCTATTGCCCCTCGTGAACGCACAGAAAACTCACTTTAAACCACAGGAAATCGCCAGCCTGCTGTGGGCCATGGCGAAACTGGTGGACAACGGGCAGGAACCGACACCAGCATTCAACGAGGCCGTGGCCGCGTTGTTGTCCCGGGTAAACGTACATAAAGACCGATTTAATGCACAGGGTATTACTAACCTGCTGTGGGCCATGGCGAAATTAGTGGACAACGGCCAGCACCGGATACCAGGGCTCAACGAGGCCGTGGCCGCGCTGCTGCCCTGCGTGAATGCACAGAAAGACCAATTTATTCCTCAGCATTTTGCCAACCTGCTGTGGGCCATGGCGAAACTGGTGGACAACGGGCAGGAGCGGACACCAGAGATCAGAGAGGCCGTGGCCACGCTGTTGCCCCACGTGAACGCACAGAAAGACCAATTTAATGCTCAGGGTATCGCCATCCTGCTTTGGGCCATGGCGAAACTGGTGGATAGCGGGCAGAAGCGGACACCAGCGCTCAACGAGGCCGTGGCCGCACTGTTGCCCCACGTGAACGCACAGAAAGACCAATTTATTCCTCAGCATATCGCCAACCTGCTGTGGGCCATGGCAAAACTGGTGGACAACGGCCAGGAGCGGACACCAGAGCTCAACGAGGCTGTGGCCGCACTGTTGCCCCACGTGAACGCACAGAAAGACCAATTTATTCCTCAGCATATTGCCAACCTGCTGTGGGCCATGGCGAAACTGGTGGACAACGGGCAGGAGCAGACACCAGGGCTCAAACAGGCCGTGGCCGCAATGTTGCACCACGTGAGTACACAGAAAGCTAACTTTAAACCACAGGAAATCACCAACCTGCTGTGGGCCATGGCGAAACTGGTGAACAACGGGCAGGAGCGGACACTGCTGCTCAAAGAAGCCGTGGCCGTGCTGTTGCCACAAGTGAACCCAGAGAAAGCCTATTTTAAACCACAGGAAATCGCCAGCCTGCTGTGGGCCATGGCGAAACTGCTGGACAACGGGGAGGATAGGATACCAGAGCTTAAAGAGGCCGTGGCCGCGCTGTTGCCACACGTGAACGCACAGAAAGATAACTTTAAACCACAGGGTATCGCCAACCTGCTGTGGGCCATGGCGAAACTGGTGGATAGCGGGCAAGAGCGGACACCAGAGTTTAACGAGGCCGTGGCCGCGCTGTTGCGCCACGTGAACACACAGAAAGCTAACTTTAAACCACAGGAAATCGCCAATCTGCTGTGGGCCACGGCGAAACTGGGTGAGTTCGTTGAGCTGAAGGTGGTGACCTCTATGTTCGAATCGCTTGTTTACCGAATCAGTGAAAACCCTCAGCTCTCACATCAAGACATATTGATGTCTCTCTGGGGAGTAATGGTTTGCTGTGCCAGATTGTCTCTAAACTCCAATAACAATAACTGGCTTGAAAAGCACATGGATGACCTGTTTACTCGCCTGAAAAATACATTCCCAGACAATCCAGACAATAATGAAGAGGAACAATACGTTATTGCCATGGCCGCAAGTTGGCTTGGGAGATCATGCCCGCTCGTCCCCCATTACCAGACAAGCATGTCAAAACCTCAATCCGACTTCCGCGATCAACTCCAATCATGCTTTCCCTCTTTGCAGATTGAAGAAGAAAAAAGTCTGAACTCACTGCCTCCGGTTGACCTGCTACTGCCAGATCACAACCTGGTGATTGAAGTTCAGGGTCCCTCTCATTACGTGGGTGGTGATTTCACCACCAGGAATGGTTCGACTCTGCTGAAAATCGCACTGTTGCAAAAAGCAGGATTTGAGGTCATTGAAATTCCGGTTAACAGGCTCTTGAGTCAGGATTTAATGAAGCCATACATTGATCAAATAAAGACCAGGATAAGCTTACCGCCACCGGGGCATGGCTCTGTATCACTTAAAAGAAGGTGGGCAGAGGAAGCATACGTTACGGCTGATAAAGGCGGGCAAACCTCAGATCACGGTTACTTGACTGCCGAAGAACATTCAGAGGAGCAAACCGGCAAACCAGCAAAGAGGAAGAAAACAACCAGCCAGTAATTGCCTTCCTCCTATCATGACTCAAGATCCGTTTTCACATGCCGGGAAGGAATGTCAGTGTTGAACACCTGTTGCCCCGGATGATTGGAAAATAACGGGTTGATGGCATCAGGAGTAAATGTGCTTCCCCAACCGTTTACGTTTATAGACATTTCAGCGAAATGAACTTTTGAACAAAACAGCAGTCTGTTTTTTATATTTTCATGAATTAAAGAAATATAAAAATGGATAGAAACTCTGCTGGTATCAGCGGTCAATACACAAGATCAAATAATGATTACAACCGACCGGATGACCATGCCGCTTCTTCAAGGCGTGTGCAATATAGATATGGCACAGTCGAACAGTGGGATAATCCCCTCCGTACTACCCCGGGGCGCAACGAATTGTACCACTCTTCTGACGCATGCTCTTCTCAAAATCTAATGTTCCGCTCAGTGAACTCTGCTCAAGATTTCAATACCCTCACCAGACAGGAAATAATGGATGGCCTGCTGAGTAAATCTTATCGTTTCGGTGATCGCTATGATGGGAGACATCACGGTCAATATGCCAGTTCAATTAAAAAATACACGTCAGCGTCTAAAAGACCATTAAATCGAGCCGAACAAAGTCAGCTGATACGTTTACTGCAAAATTTTTCCGTAACACGGAGCTGGAATTGGCGAAGCCTGACGACAACACTTCATTCATTGACTTCAGCGGGTGTTTTTACCCCTCATAACCCCATGGATGAGCGTGTAAAGCTTACTCAAGCTAACTTATTGTCAACGCTACTTGATGCAATAATATTTAACTGCAACCAAAAACCTGAAGCCAGGGATATTGATGCCCGGGGAATAGCTAACCTGCTGTGGGCCATGGCAAAACTGGTGGACAACGGGCAGGAGCGGACACCAGTGTTCAACGAGGCCGTCGCTACGCTGTTACCCCACGTAAATGGACAGAAAGCTAACTTTAAACCACAGGGAATCACCAACCTGCTGTGGGCCATGGCGAAACTGGTTGACAACGGGAAAAAACGGACTCCAGAGCTCAACGAGGCCGTGGCTGCGCTGTTGCCCCACGTGCACGAACAGAAAGACCAACTTAATGCCCAGGGAATCACCAACCTGTTATGGGCCATGGCGAAACTGGTGGACAACGGGCAGAAGCGAACACCAGGGCTCAACGGGGCCGTGGCCGTGCTGTTGCCCCTCGTGAACGCACAGAAAAACCAATTTATTCCTCAGCATATCGCCAACCTGCTGTGGGCCATGGCGAAACTGGTGGGCAACGGCCAGGAGCGTACACCAGAGCTCAACCTGGCTGTGGCCGCGTTGTTGCCCCTCGTGCACGAACAGAAAGACCAACTTAATGCCCAGGGAATCACCAACCTGTTATGGGCCATGGCGAAACTGGTGGACAACGGGCAGGAGCGAACACCAGGGCTCAACGGGGCCGTGGCCGTGCTGTTGCCCCTCGTGAACGCACAGAAAAACCAATTTACTCCTCAGCATATCGCCAACCTGCTGTGGGCCATGGCGAAACTGCTGGACAACGGACAGGAGCCGACATCAGGGCTCGAAGAGGCCTTGGCCGTGCTATTGCCCCACGTGAACGCACAGAAAGACCAATTTGATGCCCAGGGTATCGCCAACCTGCTTTGGGCCATAGCGAAACTGGTGGACAACAGGCAGCACCGGACACCAGGGCTCAAAGAGGCCGTGGCCGCGCTGTTGCCCCTCGTGAACGTGCAGAAAGACTCATTTATTCCTCAGCATATTAGCAACCTGCTGTGGGCCATGGCGAAACTGGTCGGCAGCGGGCAGGAGCGGACACCGGAGTTCAACGGGGCTGTGGTCGCTCTGCTAGCCCACGTGAACGCACAGAAAGCTAATTTTAACCCACAGGAAATCGCCAACCTGCTGTGGGCCATGGCAAAACTGGTGGACAACGGGCAGGAGCCGACACCAGAGCTCAAAGAAGCCGTGGCTGCGCTGTTGCCCCATGTGAACGCACAGAAGGACCAATTTGATGCCCAGGGTATCGCCAACCTGCTGTGGACCATGGCGAAACTGGTGGACAACGGGCACGAGCAGACACCAGAACTCAACGAGACCGTGGCCGCACTGTTGCCCCATGTGAACGCACAGAAAGACCAATTTAATCCTCAACATATTGCCAACCTGCTGTGGGCCATGGCGAAACTGGTGAACAACGGGCAGGAGAGGACACCACTCACAGAGGCCGTGGCCACGCTGTTGCCCCATGTAAACGCACAGAAAGCCAACTTTAAACCACAGGAAACCGCCAACCTGCTGTGGGCCATGGCGAAACTGGTGGACAACGGACAGAAGTGGTCACCAGGGCTCAACGATGCCGTGGCCGCGCTGTTGCCCCACGTGAACGCACAGAAAGCTAACTTTAAACCACAGGGTATTGCCAACCTGCTGTGGGCCATGGCGAAACTGTTGGACCACGGGCAGGAGCAGACACCAGAGCTCAAAGAGGCCCTGGCCACGCTGTTGCCCCTCGTGAACGCACAGAAAGGCCAATTTAATGTCCAGGCTATTGCCAACCTGCTGTGGGCCATGGCGAAACTGGGTGAGCTCTTTGAGTTGAACGTGGTTACATCCACGTTCGAGTCGCTGGTCTACCGAATCAGTGAAAACCCTCAGCTCTCTCAGAAAGCCATATTGATGTCTCTCTGGGGAATAATGGTCTGCTGTGCCAGGCTGTCTCTGGTCTCCACTGCCAATAAAAATCACATGCTTGAAAAGCACATGGATGACCTGTTTAACCGTCTGGAAAATACATTCCTGCACAATGAAGAGGGTCAACGCACCATTGCCCAGGCCGCCAGTTGGCTTGGCAGAGCGTGTCCGGTCGTCCCCGATTACCACACAAATATTTCAAACACCCAAGTCGACTTCCGTGATCAACTCAAATCTTCTATTCCATCTTTGAGGATTGAAGAAGAAAAGAGTCTGAACTCACTGCCTCCGGTTGACCTGCTACTGCCAGATCACAACATGGTGATTGAAGTTCAGGGACCGTTTCATTACGTGGGTGGTGATTTCAACACCAGGAATGGTTCGACTCTGCTGAAAATCGCACTGTTGCAAAAAGCAGGATTTGAGGTCATTGAAATTCCGGTTACCATGCTTTGGAATCAGGATTTAATGAAACCATACATTGATCAAATAAAGACCAGGACAGGCATCCCGCCACAGGAGCATGGCTCTGTATCACTTAAAAGAAGGTGGGCAGATGAAGCATACGTTACGGCTGATAAAGGCGGGCAACCCTCAGATCACGGTTACTTGACTGCCGAAGAACATTCAGAGGAGCAAACCGGCAAACCAGCAAAGAGGAAGAAAACAAACAACCAGTAATTGCCTTCCTAGGAGGCTGACCGAGAATAGCGCCCGTAGCGAGGATGGCAGAAAATTGAGGATAAAAAGTCGGAAATTTTTAGTGAATAGTGGTTTTATTTGCTAAAAATTTCCGACTTTTTAGACCAATTTGCTGCCACCGCAGTAGGGCAGTCTATTCTCGTTCAGCCTCCTAGTATCATGACGCAAGAACCTTTTTCCCATACCGGGAAGGAATGCCAGTGTTGAACACCTGTTGCCCATACATCTCGCCCAGGATGATTTGCAAATAACGGATTGATGGCATCAGGAGTAGATGTGTTTCCTCAACCGTTTACGTCTAAGTAGCTGGCCATATGGAATCACATATTTCTGGCTACTTGGGCAGGTGCTATGCGAGGCACAACGGAGGGAGCATAGCCGTAGCTATGTGACCGGAGTTGAAACGAAGCACGACTGCATGGATGCAGGAGCTAGAGAAACGCAGGAGCAGTTGCCGGGAGTGCCTGAACAAGGAGTCAGAAATATGTGATTTCATATGGTTAGCTATTTATAGACATTTCAGCAAAATGAACTTTTGAACAAAACAGCAGTCTGCTTTTTATATTTTCATGAATTAATGAAATGTAATTATGGATAGAAGTTCTGCTGGTGCCAGTGGTCAATATGCAAGATCAGATAATGATTACAACCAACCGAATGACCATGCCGCTTCTTCAAGGCGTGTGCAATATAGACATGGCACAGTCAGACAGTGGGATAATACCCCACGCACTACCCCGGGGCGTAATAAATTTTACCGTTCTTCTGACGCATGCCCTTCTCAACATCTACAGCGCCGTTCAGTAAACCTTGCTAAAGATTTTAATACGCTCATCAAGCAGGAAATAATGGATGATCTGGTAAGTAAATCTTATCGTTTCGGTCATTGCTATGATGGGAGGCATCACGGTCGATATGCCAGTTCAATTAAAAAATACACGTCAGCTGCTAAAAGACCGTTAAATCGAGCGGAACAAAGCCAGCTGATGCGTTTGCTGCCAAATTTCACAGCAACGCGGAGCTGGAATTGGCGAAGCCTGACGACAACACTGCACTCGTTTACTTCAGCAGGTGTTTTTACCCCTCATAACCCCATGGATGAGCATGTAAAGCTTACTCAAGCTAACTTATTGTCAACGCTACTGGATGCAATAATATTTAACTGCAACCAAAAACCTCAAGCCAGGTATATTGATGCCCGGGGAATCGCCAACCTGCTGTGGGCTATGGCGAAACTGGTGGACAGCGGGCAGAAGCGAACACAAGAGTTCAGCGAGGCTATGGCTGTACTTTTGTCCCATGTGAACACACAGAAAGACCTATTCAATGCTCAGGGTATCGCCAACCTGCTCTGGGCCATGGCAAAACTGGTGGACAACAGGCAGAAGCGGACACCAGGGCTCAATGAGGCCGTGGCCAGGCTATTGCCAGACGTGAACGCACAAAAAGCTAACTTTAAACCACAGGAAATTGCCAACTTGCTGTGGGCCATGGCGAAACTGGTGGACAACGGGCAGGAGCAAACACCAGAACTCAAAGAGACCATGGCCGCGCTGTTGCCCCTCGTAAACGCACAGAAAGACCAATTTAAAGCCCAGGGCATTGCCAACCTGCTGTGGGCCATGGCGAAACTGGTGGATAACGGACAGGAGTGGACGCCAGGGCTCAAAGAGGCCGTGGCCGCACTGTTGCCCCACGTGAAAGCACAGAAAGACCAATTTAATGCCCAGGGCATTACCAACCTGCTTTGGGCCCTGGCGAAGCTGGTGGATAACAGGCATGAGTTGACACCAGGGCTCAAAGAGGCTGTGGCCGCACTATTGCCCCACGTGAACGCAAGAAAAAACCAATTTACTCCTCAGCATATCGCCAATCTGCTGTGGGCCATGGCAAAACTGCTGGAGAACGGGCAGGAACAGACACCAGAACTCAACGAGGCCGTGGCCGCGCTGCTGCCCCACGTGAACGCACAGAAAGCTAACTTTACCCCACAGGAAATCACCAACCTGCTGTGGGCCATGGCGAAACTGGTGGACAACGGGCAGGAGCAAACACCGGAGCTCAACGGTGCCGAGGCCGCACTGTTGCCCCACGTGAGCGCACAGAAAGCAAACTTTACACCACAGGGTATCACCAACCTGCTGTGGGCCATGGCGAAACTGGTGGACAACAGGCAAAAGCGAACACCGGAGTTCAACGAGGCGGTGGCTGCGCTGTTGCCCCACGTGAGCGCACAGAAAGCAAACTTTACACCACAGGGTATCGCCAACCTGCTATGGGCTATGGCGAAACTGGTAGACAACGGGCAGGAGCAAACACCAGGGCTCAAAGAGACTGTGGCCGCGCTTTTATCCCACGTGAACGTACAGAAAGACCAATTTATTCCTCAGCATATTGCCAACCTGCTCTGGGCCATGGCGAAACTGGTGGACAACGGGCAGGAACAGACGCCAGAACTCAATGAGGCCGTGGCCAGGTTATTGGCCGATGTGAACGCACATAAAGCTAACTTTAAACCACAGGAAATCGCCAACCTGCTCTGGGCCATGGCGAAACTGGTTGATAAGAGGCTGGAGCGAACACCACAGCTCAAAGAGGCCGTGGCCACGCTGTTGCCCTTCGTGAACGCACAGAAAGCTAACTTTAAACCACAGGAAATCGCCATCCTGCTATGGGCCACGGCGAAACTGGTGGACAACGGGCAGGAACGGACACCGCAGCTCAAAAAGGCCGTGGCCGTGCTGTTGCCACAAGTGAAGAACCCAGAGAAAGCTAACTTTAAACCAAAGGAAATCGCCAACCTGCTGTGGGCCATGGCGAAACTGGTGGACAACGGACAAGAGCAGACACCAGGGCTCAACAAGGCCGTGGCCGCGCTGTTGCCCCACGTGAACGCACAGAAGGACCAATTTGATGCCCAGGGTATCGCCAACCTGCTGTGGGCCATGGCGAAACTGGTGGATAGCGGGCAAGAGCGGACACCAGAGTTTAACAAGGCCGTGTCTGCGCTGCTGCAACACGTGAACGTACAGAAAGACCTGTTTAATGCCCAGCATATCGCCAACCTGCTGTGGGCCATGGCGAAACTGGTGGGCAACGGGCATGAGTGGACTCCAGAACTCGAAGAGGCCGTGGCCGCGCTACTGCTCCTCGTGAACACACAGAAAGGCCAGTTTAGTGCACAGGGTATTGCCAACCTTCTGTGGGCCACGGCGAAACTGGGTGAGTTCGTTGAGCTGAACCTGGTGACCTCTATGTTCGAATCGCTTGTTTACCAAATCAGTGAAAACCCTCAGCTCTCACAGCAAGACATATTGATGTCTCTCTGGGGAGTGATGGTTTGCTGTGCCAGATTGTCTTTGGACTCCAATAACAATAACTGGCTTGAAAAGCACATGGATGACCTGTTTACTCGTCTGGAAAATACATCCTCAGACAATGAAGAGGATCAACGCATCATTGCCATGGCCGCAAGTTGGCTTGGGAGAGCGTGTCCATTCGTCCCCCATTACCCGACAAACATTTCAAAAACCCAGGGCGACTTTCGCGATCAACTCCAATCATGCTTTCCCTCTTTGCAGATTGAAGAAGAAAAGAGTCTGAACTCATTGCCTCCGGTTGACCTGCTACTGCCAGATCACAACATGGTGATTGAAGTTCAGGGGCCCTTTCATTACGTGGGTGGTGATTTCAAAACCAGGAATGGTTCAACTCTGCTGAAAATCGCACTGTTGCAAAAAGCAGGATTTGAGGTCATTGAAATTCCGGTTAACAAGCTTTTGAATCAGAATTTAATGAAACCATACATTGATCAAATAGGAACCGTTTTCACATTCAAGTAAAGTTCTACCAGCGTTGAAGACCTGTTGCCCCTGAATTTCGCCCCGGATGCTTTGAAGATAACGGATGGGTGACATCAGGAGCAGATGAGTTCCTCCCACTGATTACATTTATCAACATTCCAGCAAAATGAACTTCTGAACAGAAAAGCAGTCTGCTTTTTATATTCTCATGAATTAATGAAATATAGTTATGGATAGAAACTCTGCTGGTATCAGTGGTCAATACACAAGATCAAATAATGATTACAACCGACCGGATGACCATGCCGCCTCCTCAAGGCGTGGGCGATATAGACATGCCACAGTCAGGCAATGGGGTCATCCCCCCCGCACAGCTCCGGAGCGTAATGAATTTTACCATTCTTCTACCGCATACTCTTCTCAATATCTACTGCGCCGTTCTGTAAACCCTGCTCAAGATTTTAATGCTCTCACCAAACAGGAAATAATGGATGACCTGGTGAGTAAATCGAATCGTTTCGGTCATCGCTATGATGGGAGAAATCATGGTCAATATGCCAGTTCAATTAAAAAATACACGTCAACGTCTAAAAGACCATTAAATCGAGCCGAACAAAGCCAGCTGATACGTTTACTGCAAAATTTTTCCGTAACACGGAGCTGGAATTGGCGAAGCCTGACGACAACACTTCATTCATTGACTTCAGCAGGTGTTTTTACCCCTCATAACCCCATGGAGGAGCGTGTTAAGCATACTCAAGTTGCCTTACTGTCAACGCTACTTGATGCAATAATATTCAAGTGCAACCAAAAACCTCAAGCCAGGGATATTGATACCCAGGGTGTCGCCAACCTGCTGTGGGCCATGGCGAAACTGGCGGACAACGGACAGGAGCAGACACCAGAACTCAACAAGGCTTTGGTCGCGCTGTTGCCCCTCGTGAACGCACAAAAAGACCCATTTATTCCTCAGCATATCGCCAACCTGCTGTGGGCCATGGCGAAACTGGTGGACAAAGGGCAGGAGCAGACACCAGAACTCAAAGAGGCCGTGGCCGCACTGTTGCTCCTCGTGAACGCACAGAAAACCAACTTTAAACCACAGGAAATTGCCAATCTGCTGTGGGCCATGGCGAAACTGGTGGATAACAGGCATGAGTTGACACCCGGGCTCAAAGAGTCTGTGGCCGCACTGTTGCCCCACGTGAACGCACAGAAAGCTAACTTTAATCCACAGGAAATCGCCAACCTGCTATGGGCCACGGCGAAACTGGTGGACAACGGGCAGGAGCGGACACCGCAGGTCAAAGAGGCCGTGGCCGTGCTGTTGCCACAAGTGAACCCAGAGAAAGCTAACTTTACACCACAGGGTATCGCCAACCTGCTATGGGCCATAGCGAAACTGGTAGACAACGGGCAGGAGCAGACACCAGAACTCAAAGAGGCCGTGGCCGCACTGTTGCTCCTCGTGAACGCACAGAAAGCTAACTTTAAACCTCAGGAAATTGCCAACCTGCTGTGGGCCATGGCAAAAATGGTGGACAACGGGCAGGAGCAGACACCAGAACTCAAAGAGGCCGTGGCCGCACTGTTGCTCCTCGTGAACGCACAGAAAGCTAACTTTAAACCTCAGGAAATTGCCAACCTGCTGTGGGCCATGGCGAAACTGGTGGACAACGGGCAGGAGCAGACACCAGAACTCAAAGAGGCCGTGGCCGCGCTGTTGCCCCACGTGAACGCACAGAAAGACCAGCTTAATGCCCAGGGTATCGCCAACCTGCTGTGGGCCATGGCAAAACTGGTGGACAACGGGTACGAGCAGACACCAGAACTCAAAGAGGCGGTGGCCGCACTGTTGCTCCTCGTGAACGCACAGAAAGCTAACTTTAATCCACAGGAAATCGCCAATCTGATGTGGGCCATGGCGAAACTGGTGGACAACGGGCAGGAGCAGACACCAGAACTTAAAGAGGCCATGGCCGTGCTGTTGCCCCCCGTGAACGCACAGAAAACCAACTTTAAACCACAGGAAATTGCCAATCTGCTGTGGGCCATGGCGAAACTGGTGGATAACAGGCATGAGTTGACACCAGGGCTCAAAGAGGCTGTGGCCGCACTGTTGCCCCACGTGAGCGCACAGAAAGCTAACTTTACACCACAGGGTAACGCCAACCTGCTGTGGGCCATGGCGAAACTGGTGGACAACGGGCAGGAGCAAACACCAGAACTCAACGAGGCCGTGGCCGCCCTGTTGCCCCACGTGAACGCACAGAAAGCTAACTTTACACCACAGGGTATCGCCAACCTGCTGTGGGCCACGGCGAAACTGGTGGACAACGGGCAGGAGCAGACACCAGAACTCAAAGAGGCCGTGGCCGTGCTGTTGCCACAAGTGAACCCAGAGAAAGCTAACTTTAAACCTCAGGAAATTGCCAACCTGCTGTGGGCCATGGCGAAACTGGTGGACAACGGACAGGAGCAGACACCAGAACTCAAAGAGGCCGTGGCCGCACTGTTGCTCCTCGTGAACGCACAGAAAGCTAACTTTAAACCTCAGGAAATTGCCAACCTGTTGTGGGCCATGGCGAAACTGGTGGAAAACGGGCAGAAGTGGTCACCAGGGTTCAACGATGCCGTGGCCGCGCTGTTGCCCCACGTGAACGCAAACAAAGACCAATTTATTCCTCAGCACATCGCCAACTTGCTGTGGGCCATGGCGAAACTGGGTGAGCTCGTTGAGTTGAACGTGGTTACATCCACGTTCGAGTCGCTGGTCTACCGAATCAGTGAAAACCCTCAGCTCTCTCAGAAAGCCATATTGATGTCTCTCTGGGGAATAATGGTATGCTATGCCAGATTGTCTCTGTTCTCCAATACCAATAACATTAACGTGCTTGAAAAGCACATGGATGACCTGTTTACTCGCCTGGAAAATACATTCCCAGACAATGAAGAGGAACAATCCATTATTGCCCTGGCCGCCATTTGGCTTGGCAGAACGTGTCCAGTCGTCCTCCATTACCAGACAAACATTTCAAAAACCCAGGTCGACTTCCGCGATCAACTCCAATCATGCATTCCATCTTTGAGGATTGAAGAAGAAAAGAGTCTGAACTCATTGCCTCCGGTTGACCTGCTACTGCCAGATCACAACATGGTGATTGAAATTCAGGGACCGTCACATTTCGTGGGTGGTGATTTCAAAACCAGGAATGGTTCGACTCTGCTTAAAATCGCACTGTTGCAAAAAGCAGGATTTGAGGTCATTGAAATTCCGGTTAACATGCTCTTGAGTCAGGATTTAATGAAACCATACATTGATCAAATAAAGACCAGGCTAGGCTTCCCGCCACAAGGGCATGGCTCTGTATCACTTAAAAGAAGGTGGGCAGATGATTCATACGTTACTGCTGATGACAGGCAACCCTCAGATCACGTCTACTTAACTGCCCAAGAACATTTAAAAGAACAAACCGGCAAACCAGCAAAGAGGAAGAGAAAAAACAGCCAGTAATCCCCTCCCTTCGCCCCAGGAACCGTTTTCACATTCAAGTAAAGTTCTACCAGCGTTGAAGACCTGTTGCCCCTGAATTTCGCCCCGGATGTTTTGAAGATAACGGATGGATGGCATCAGGAGCAGATGAGTTCCTCCCACTGCTTACATTTATCAACATTCCAGCAAAATGAACTTCTGAACAGAACAGCAGTCTGCTTTTTATAGTCTCATGAATTAATGAAATATAGTTATGGATAGAAACTCTGCTGGTATCAGTGGTCAATACACAAGATCAGATAATGATTACAACCAACCGGGTAACCAAGCCGCTTCTTCAAGGCGTGGACGATATAGATATGCCACAGTCAGACAATGGGATAACCCCTCCCGCACTGCCCCGGGGCGTAATGAATTTTACCATTCTCCTTTCACACCCTCTTCTCAACATCTACAGTACCGTTCAGTAAACCCTGCTCAAGATTTTAATGCTCTCACCAAACAGGAAATAATGGATGATCTGGTGAGTAAATCTTATCGTTTCGGTGATCGCTATGATGGGAGACATCACGGTCAATATGCCAGTTCAATTAAAAAATACACGTCAACTGCTAAAAGACCGTTAAATCGAGCTGAACAAAGCCAGCTGATGCGTTTG
>NZ_JBLYNV010000087.1:0-15771 GCF_049310165.1 Endozoicomonas sp. ALE010
GTGCAGGCAGGGCCGCCAGCGTGGGAACACTGGCCGAAGCCCGTGGCGTACAGGGACTCGCCAATACCATCGACAAGATAGGCAATCATACCGGCTATGGACTGACCGGCGGTGCCATGATCGGTGGATCTGCGGCAGAAGGCGCAAAAAATACCATCCTGAATCTCGGCTATGAGGACCTGAAAGACAATCCCCGGTTCCAGGAACTGTATCAGCAGACCTATGAACAGGCCGGGGGCGGTGATACCCGTGAGCCTTTTGAGCAGGCCAAGGCACTGCTGGCTGAAGAAGCGGCACAGGCTGCTTTCCTGCCGGGCGCAGGGGTTGGGGCATTGTCCATGGGCATCGGTGGTCCTGCCCTGGAAAACGTCATCCTGAAAACCGCCGGTACCCGTGGCACCAATGCCCTGAAAGGGTTGCTGACTGAAGGAACCCAGGAGTTCGGTGAAGGCTACGGCCAGCAGATAGCCGAAAACTATGGCCAGCAACAGGCCGGTCAGAATGTCGGCCTGACCGATAATGCCCTGGGGCAGGCCGTGACCGGTATGGTCATCGGTGGTCCAGTGGGTGGTCTGGTGGGTGGCCTTGGCCGGGTACGGAACCCGGAACAGGTCAGTGCCACTCAGGAAAAACTGAACGACTTAATGAGTCAGAACCAGACCCTGCAAGACCAGATGCAGGAGCCCAACGCCGACCAGACCATGCTGGCAGAGCAACTGCGGCAGAACTCGATGGCCATTGCCAATCTGGAGAGCTGGTTGCAGCATCATGGCGAGCAGGTGCCGCAGGCCGAAGCCGAAGCACAGGCCGCACCGGAAGGCTGGGCGGAGCATCACCAGGGCTATACCGACCCATTGACCGGGCAGTACCACCCGCCTGCTCCGAAGGTGGATATGCCGACAGGGTGGGATGACCATAACCCGAATGATCCTCCTGGTGGTGGCGGTGTGTCCGACAACCCGAATGCAGGGCCGCAGGACTTTAGTCATTACGACCAGCCAGCCTATGGACGCAGGCAAGCCCGTCAGAGTCAGCCACAACAAGAGCAACAGCCACCGTTGCTTGGAACGGAAAACGCCATTTATGTCGAACCCAACAGTCCGGCCCAGCGAGGCGAAACCACCTTTACCGGCCCTGGCTTTGAGCAGCAGACCAATGCGCCCTACCGGCCAGAATCACAACCGGCACCACAACCCGCACAACAGCCACCGCAGCAACTGGGCTATTCGCCCACCGACTTTACCGGCAACCGCCATGGCACCGTGTCTGCCGATGCTGAAGCCGTACAGCAGGACAGCCAGCAGCGCCGCCGTGATCAGATCGACAAGGCCCCCGGCCAGCACCCTGGCTCCCCGGAGTATACCGGCGACCCCGATCAGGACCTGACCAGCTACACCGAACGGATGAACCGCCTGAACCGCCTGTTCCGTTCGTTCAACTGGCGTAAAGGGGATACCGGCAAGAAGCGCCGCGTCCGCAGACTGATCGAGAACCAGCGCAATCTGGAAATGAAAGCCCGTAAAGGTGGCCGGGGCTTTACGCCGACCTCCATGCAAGAGGCACTGGCCAACCTGAAGGCCATGGTAGAAAGCGGGGAAGGTATCCGTTTTGAACGGGAAGTGCAGGCCATCGAGGCTCGCCAGCGGCAGGAAGGGATGCAACTCACCCCGCAGCAGAAGTCGGGGACACCCTCTGGAAAAAAGCCGGTACTGGGCAAGGCCGACGAAACGGTGATGGCCGATGAACGGGAAGTCAGCACGCAGTATGCCCTCTATGAACAGTCCGACCTGATCACCAGCCACAACGACACCGGCAGGGTCAACCCGGACTACCCGGCAGAACTGCAACCGAGGGATCGGGCGAGGCAGGCCAGTGAAACCCAGATCCGGGGCATTGCCAGCAAGCTGAACCCGAAGAAACTGGGCGCTAACCCGCTGGCCAGCAGTGGCGCGCCGATCATTGGCAGTGACCGGGTGGTGGAAAGCGGCAATGGCCGGGTGTCTGCGATCCGCAAGGCATACCGCCTTTATGGGGACCGGGCTGAAGCCTACCGTCAGTATCTGAAGGACAACGCCGAGGCCTTTGGCCTGAAGCCGGAGGCTATAGACGGCTTCAAAGAACCGGTACTGGTGCGTCAGCGTCAGGGCAAGCTCGATACTGAAGACCGGGTATCCTTTACCAAGGAGGCCAATAAGCCCGAAACCGCTACGATGTCTCCGGCGGAAAAAGCCAAGCTGGACGCCAGCCGTATTACCCAGGAAGACCTTAACCACTTCGATACCGATGGCACGGGCGACTTGCTGCACCGCAGTAATGACACCTTTCTTGCCCGGTTCGCTGACCGGCTCGGTGATGAATCCGCAGAGCTGAAGACCAGAGAGGGTCACTGGAATAAACAGATGCGCGACCGGGTGGAGTCGGCCCTGTTTATGAAAGCCTACGATGATGAACGGTTGAACAGCCTATTTGCCGAGGACGACAAACCGGACCTGAAGAACCTGATCAAGTCGCTGGCCATGGCGGCACCGCACTTTGCCAGGGCCAAGGGTATAGATCCTGAGCTCGGTGGCTATGGTGTTATTGATTCACTGGTGGAAGCCAGCCGTATCCTGCAAGACAGCCGCAACCGTGGCCAGTCGGTGGACGAGATTCTGGACCAGCGTTCCCTGCTGGACAGTTTTAGCCCGGAAACAGAACTGTTCGCCCGCTGGCTCGATGCCAACCTGAACAAGTCAAAGCAGGTGGGGCAGGCACTCTCTGAGCTGGCCAGCCAGATTGAGCAGTACCTCCAGAAGCAGGGGCAGGCCGGTGGGGATATGTTTGGCAGCGAAGAGGCTACGCTGAATGATCTGATCGACCAGACCAACCAACAACTGGAGAGAGACTATGGCGACAAGAGCACTCCGATCAAGGACCCGAAAACGACCCGGCAAACCGGACCTGTTCAAGATGCTCAAGGCAGCAACGGAAAAGGTGAACCGGGAGAACCCGCAGGGCGAGCAACTGAGTCTGCCCCAGGAACCGAGAAAGCAGCCGATGAAATAGACGACCTGCTCGATGCCGTTGACGATGGCACCCTGGACAGCGACGAATGGACGGATGATGATTTTGCGGGGATTGAGGAAGAAGGCAGGAAATACAACAGCCGCAATGCGCCTCACTACTCGGTGCCTGGCATCAAGAGTCTCGGTGGTGCAGAACGGGCAGCCGTCAAGCGGTATCTGGATGGCCGGGAGGATAAGGCCGGTATTGTCGCACGGCTGAAGAAGCTGGCCGATACCCCGTGGGCAAGGAAGACCGTGCAGTCCATATTGATCCGTCAGACCATTGATGATCTGGTGGTTGGGCGGGAGGTGGATTACCGGTCGCTGTTGTCGGAAAAAAACAACGCCTCAATGCTCAAGGATTTAAAAGAGGGGGGTGAAGTTGGACTATGGCGCTATCTACATAGGGAAGACCTGTTAGGCCATGCCGGGAAGCCAGAAAACAGCATTAACGGCAGTTTTGTGGATTGCCTGCCTAGCCGTGACTGCGCCTCATTCTGCTACGCCACCAAGGGTAATTACCGATTCAGTAACCCGCTGATCAAGTCGGAGCTGGTGAATTGGGCCGTAGAGACCGACCCGGTAAGAGCTGCCAATATCGCCTCAAACAATTACAAGGCCACTGCTGAGTATTATCAGAATAAAGCCCTGAGAATGTTTGATATGGGCGATGGCTCCATGGCGTGGCTGCCCTTTATCAAAGAGATGAACAAGGAAGGTATTCGCCTCCAGATATTCAGCAAGAACCCGGACTTTCTGAAGCAGGTGCCAGAGGTGAACTGGCGAGCCCTGTCGGTGGATAACAGCAATTTTGAACTGGCAGCACAACATCCTGACCTGGAACTGGCAGTGGTATTTGACGGCCAGCAGAACGGTATCGACTTTGTACGGTCTAACCTTGACCGGATACTGGTAATACTGCCCATTAAACACGGGCAAAAAGTGTTGGGCGATAAGG
This sequence comes from Endozoicomonas sp. ALE010, assembly GCF_049310165.1. NCBI lineage: Bacteria > Pseudomonadati > Pseudomonadota > Gammaproteobacteria > Oceanospirillales > Endozoicomonadaceae > Endozoicomonas > Endozoicomonas sp. ALE010. The sequence goes on from NZ_JBLYNV010000087.1 coordinate 4,003, forward strand.
CCACCCTGCGCCGTATGCTGGGGCTGGACGCAATGAAAAGGGTCTGCCCTATTGATGGCGGCTGGAAAAAGATCAAGCACCCTACCGAGCCAAAGAAAAACTTTAACTGTACCTCCTGCGACAAATACGGAGGAATGGGTTGCTTCCATGGCAATGTCACCAGCAAGGTAATGAAGGCTGCCACAGCAGACCCCCATGAAAAAAACCTGAAACAACTGAAAGAGGAAATAGAGAATGACCCTGACAAATTCGGAGGCAAAGAGAGCGCGGCAGAGTTGCTTGGAAACCTGGGCAAAATCCGATCTGCGCTACGGGCATCTGTTGACTCCAGAGCAGAAGAAGCAGATGCAGGCAGCAAGGGACAAGATACTGAAGGCACAATCCGACTTCGACAAATTGATGAACCAGGGGGCAGATACCGAGCCGGAGAAAACGAACAACAAAGCGGAGTAGAAGAACGCAAGCGCCGTGGCAAAAAATCTGATCTGGAAGACGCCGGTCAGAAAGACCTGTTCGCCTCCCCTGATCTGTCTGGAGAAGAACGCAAACAGCAGATCATCGAGAACCAACGTGTTCTGGTTAAGCACGTTGAAACCGGCACCATAAGGGCTGGCACCGACACCATCCACACCCACGACGACCTTGCCCACTTCATCGCCCCGATCCGCAAGCTGGCGCAGGAGGAAATGTACGCCATTGTGCTCGATGGCAACGACAAGGTGATCAATGTCATCAAGCACAGCAAGGGGCAGAAAGCCTCTGCCTCCGTGTCGCCCTGGACACTGGCCGGTGCAGTGGTCGCCACACCGGATGCCAAAAGCGTCTGGTTTGCCCATAACCATCCGTCCGGTGATCCTGAGCCAAGCACCTCCGATGTGCATATTACCCACAGCCTGAACGATGTGCTGGACGGCAGTGGCGTAATAAATATGGGTCATGCTGTGGTGGGGATCACCGGCCACGCCAGGATTATGGATGCCGATGGCACGGTGCAGGCGGGAACGGTGGCACCTAAGCGCATGGCGCGCAATCAAGCATTCCCCATTACCGAACGGCGACTGCGCTTTAACCGGCCTCACATCAACTTCAGCTCACCGGAAACGGTGCGACCCTTTCTGGATACGATCAGTGGCAATGCCGTGGTGTTGCTGGACAGCAAATACAATGTCACCGGCGTCCTGCCATTGTCGGACAGCGACCTGAAGACCCTGCGACACCCCACGGATAACCCGGCGGCTGCCCGGATTATGACGGCACTGGACAGCACCAACAGTTCGTCGGTCATCCTGAAAAGCAGTGGTTCACCACTGGCCATGAAAGGCACCCGGAACCTGATCAACTTTTTCAACCGGGGCGACCGGATTAATGTGCTGGATCACTTTACCGGCAAGGAGGGTGACTACCAGTCAGCCGCTGAACAAGGCTTCCCTGACCTGAACGAGGGAGGTTTCTTCTACGCCCTGCGCAAAGACACCAACGCCAAAGGCATCCAGTCCGGCCCCCTGCGGCTGAAGCTGAAGCCGCTGGAGCAGAAACTGGGTCAGGCCATTCATGTATTGCAGTCTGAAACCGAACTGCCCTCACACCTTTACCAGAAGGTCATTAGCGACAAGGCACAAGGCCGGGTGCGGGGCCTGTTTGACCCGGACACGGGCGACACCTACCTGATCGCTGCCAACCTGGACAATGTGGGCGAGGCAACCCGTACCGTCCTCCATGAACTGGTGGGCCATAAAGGCGTCCGTGGTTTGCTGGGCAAGCGGCTGGATACCGTGCTCGATGAAATCCACCGGGATATGAGCGACCGGCTGAAGCAGGCACTGGCCAAACGCTACGCCCGGCAGATGGAAGGCAAGAGCGAGGCAGAAGCCAACCGGATCATTGCCGAGGAATACCTGGCACACCTGGCGGAGAAAGATCCGAAGAACGGCCTGTTGACCAAAGTGGTCAGCATGATCCGTAATGCCCTGCGCCGGTTGTTCCCCAACATCAAGTGGACCGATGCCGATGCAGTGGAGCTGCTCAGTGCTGCCCGTGGGCATCTGAAGCGTAATGGCAGCTTTAATCCCAACGGTCCGAAAGGTAATCGCTATAACGATGCTGGCCGTGCGCCCACTTTTTACTCTGCCGTAGAGCGCAGTGCCGCCGCCGTGAAGTCGGACAAGCTGCCTGCCCAGAGCTGGCTGAATGCCATCAAGAAGGGCAACAACGTGCAGGACGAGGAAATCCAGTGGATGGGGCTGGACCTGTGGCTGGCCCAGAAAAGTAAAGAGCAAAAAGGCCAAAAGCTGAGCAAGTCAGAGGTGTTGGATTTTATCCGGCAGAATGAGGTGCGGATCACCGAAGACCTGAACGTGGATGGCTTCGATGAACAGGAGCTGGACGACCGGGTTTATGAAAAGCAGCAAATGTTTATCCGTGAACGCATTGGTGATTATGAGCATGGTTATTCACTGGATGAACTGGCTGATGCTCTGGAAGAGGCGCGGGAAGATTTGCGGGAATCCGAGTATGACTTTCACTATGACGAGCTGAAACAGCGGTATGAAGATGAAGAGTTGGATGACCATGAAGTTGAAGCCCTGCTGGACGACGATGGCGATCTGAATGAGTCAGCTCTGCATGAAGAAGCCCAATGGCGAGCCAATAACAGCGTCGATAATATGGGCGACAAAGAACTGGTACGTGATCATGTCAGCTATTCCGATAAGGAAGACGCCGCACTGGAAGCCTGGGAGAACGACTACGAGTCTGATTATCGCAGTGATATGGAAGCAGAATTGCGGGATGAGTCCGATGTCCAGTACCGGCAATACGCCATGCAGGGTGGCGAAGATTATTCCGAGCTGATCCTGTTCCTTGATAACAACAAGACTGTATTTCCTGCTGATCATCCGAACCATAAGAACCGGAGCCCCATCACCGAAGAAGAAGCGGGCGATCTGAGCCAGGGCGTTTTGCCCAACGACTTGAAGGTGAATGATTCAGAGTGGGGAGCGGAGTTCAGACATTACACCCTCTACCGTGTCGATGCTGATGGTAACAGAACCATCATCACCACCGGCCACGCCTCCGCAGCTTCTGCCATTGCCGCAGCGGTCAGCGAACACCACTCCTTTGCCCGCTGGGAACAGGATGCCTACACCGATAGCCACTGGGGTGAGGCAGAAAATGCGCTGGCCCATGTGCGCTTTCAGACTTTTAATGAAAACGTCCATGGTCGTAATGAACGGATTCTGTTTATTGATGAAGTCCAGAGTGACTGGCATCAGCAGGGACGGGAAAGAGGCTACCAGACACCAGAGGCCATAAAAGCCAATGAGGAATGGATAAGAAAAATTGATGCCCTGAGAAAAGAAAAGCGGGAAAAGACCAATGAAGAACAGACCGTAGACACTGAAATCTATATGACCAAAGACCAGTTAAACCTGCTGAATGAGCAAATGGCCAACGAAGAAGGCTGGAACGACTGGGGCGACGAAAAACTCAAGGAAAAGTTGCAACCACAGATTGACCAGATAAGGGGTGAACTCAAGGAACTTACCAGGCGCAAGGAGGCGTTGCTGGATCGACTAAGGCAGATAGAAACCGAACTGGAATCACTCTACAGCCATAACTCTGCCATGAATACTTATCGCATGAAGCCCGATGCTCCCCTGAAGGAAAACTGGCCCAATCTGGTGATGAAACGGATGATTCGCCACGCCGCTGAAGAAGGCTTTGACCGGATTGCCTGGAGCAACGCGGCACAACAGGTGGAGCGGTATCCAAGCCTCGGGCAGGTGGTGCAGGAACTGAAGGTAGAACCGGGTTTTGATAAAACAGGTCAGGTGTCTTACTTCAACCTGACTGTGACAGACAGAAATGATAACCGGCGCAATCACCGGGTTGTAGAAGCCGAGCTGGAAGCCTATGTGGGTAACCAGGTGGGTGCAAAAATCAGGGAACGTTCCGGTGAGATTCAGCGGTGGCTGAAGGAACGAGAAGCCAGTTATGAACTGCGCCGCATGGCTCACTTTGATAAGTATGAAATTATTGATGCGAACGGCGAGGTCATGCACGACCAGTATGGCGATATGTTGCTTTTCAGGAGTAAAGAACGGGCTCAGGAATATTTAAAAGATCACGTCTACGACCAGCATCAAGAATCGTTCACGATGGAAAACTTGGATGATGTGATCGGTGACAGTGGCGCCAGGGGCATGAAGGAGTTCTACGACAAGCGCCTGGCCAACTACATGAAGAAGTACACCAAAAAGTGGGGTGCCAGTCTGGAGCCTGTGGATATTCACTTCAGTGGCTCACAATATCCTTTCGATACCAAGCCCGATACCGTCTGGTCAGTCACTGTGACCGACGAGATGAAAGACTCGGTACTGAAAGATGGCCAGCCCCTGTTTGCTCTTAAAAAAGGGGCTCGCAAAAAATCAGCGCGAAGTGATAAGGCGCAACAACCGGACTCTTCCCGTTATGCTCTGAAAGATATGCCTGATGAGGTTGCCGATGTCATCAGGCAGATTCACGGTGCAACCCAGCCCGAAAGTTCCATGGAACGGTTTAAAGCGTGGTGGGACTGGGAGCGCATTCAGCGAGAAATTAATCAGGGAGTGTTTAATCCCTATGCCGCCCTGGAGCATAACGAGAAACAACTGAATAACGGCAAGTTGCTGGACGCTTCGCTCTCGGCCAGTAAGGCAGCATTTTTGACCCGTAACCTCGATGCCACCATGGAGGTGATGCTGCATAAAGGCACGCCAATGCTGAAAGACGGCAGTGTCATTATAAAGCCCGAAAGCAAAGGTCTGTTGGATCTGCTGAAGCCGGTTGCCCAGCGTAATGAACTGGAACTCTGGGAAACCTGGGCAGGCAGTGTTCGTGCCCGACGAATCATGGATGAAGATAAGGCTGCCCAAGCCAAGGGTAATCATTTACTGGCACAGGGACAGGCCATGAAGGAAGCTCTGAATGCCACAGCACCGGATAACTGGCAGGGAGGGCGAAGTGCCTGGAACCGAGCCATGAAACAGGTCAATGAAGACCTGAAACACGGCAAGGCTCTGAGCCAGCAAAACCGGGAGAACCTGTACGACGATAAGAAAATAAACACCATTCAGAACTGGGTGAATACTCAACCACAACTGCAGCAGCGATTTGAACAGGTGAAGAAGGATTATCAGGCTCACAATAACGATCTGCTGGACTTTCTCACGGATGCCGGGCTGGTGGATAGAGATCTGCGCAAACTTTGGGACACCGACGACTATCTGCCGTTTAACCGGGTACATGATCTGGAAGATAAAGAGCAAAATGGCCCTCGCGCCAAACGGGGGCTGTCCGGGCAAAAGTCTGGTATCCAAAAACTGACGGGGGGTGTGGAGAAGATCAGCCCACTGGAAGCGATGTACCGCAATACCCGTTCGATGATTGATGCGGCGTACAAAAATATCGCCATGCAGCGGATTGTGAAAGACGGTGTGGCAGTGGGTACCCTGGAACAGGTTGATGCTGCGATACGTATAACCGACGACGATGTTCTCAATAAACTGCGGGAGATGGATCAGGACACCAATCTGACAGCAGCTCAGATGAGACGATGGAAAGCCCTGCTGTCGAAATACGCGGTCCTGGGGGAGGGGGCTGTCCGCGTTTCGGTGGAGGGTAAACAGCAAACCTATCTGGTGAAGGACGACCCGTTATTGCTGGCCTCCATTCAGGATCTGGGAGCCCCGACCCACAGCACACTGATGAAACTGCTGGGGATTCCACGCAAGGTACTGACAGGTGCGGTGACATCGGTACCGGATTTTATGCTCCGCAATCTGTTGAAGGATACCATCTCTACGGCGGTGCATATTGCTCCAGAGGTCAATGGCAAACCATTAACCCTGAATCCACTGGCCGGTGCCGTGCGAGGCTTCAGAAAATCCCTGAAGAACGATGAGACCCGCTGGGCCATGATGATGGGCGGCGGCGGTGGCAGCGGTTATTACTCGGTTAATTCCAATAATATCCGGAAAAAGCTGTCTCCGGATGAACAGAAAAAAGTCCTCAGTCTTACAAAGCAACTGATCAACCTTTGGCATCAGTTTGGTTCCCGCTTTGAGAACTCCAACCGTTTGCATGTCTATGAGCAGGTAATCAAGCAGGGCGGCTCACCGGCGGAAGCGGCTTATCAGTCCATGGACGTATTAAACTTTACCCGCAGCGGCCAGTGGCCCATCGTGCAGTTTCTGGTGCAGACCCTGCCGTTTTTTAACAGCCTGTTGCAGGGAATGAACCGATTGTGGCGGGGCATAAAGCCGGGAGATAACTGGAACCGACAGTCGTTTTCATGGCCGGTCATCAGCCGGGGCCTGATGTATGGACTGGCTGCCTGGGCATTGATGCGCCACTACGAAGACGATGACCGGTACAAAGAACTGTCCGACCATGACAAGTTAATGTACCACCACTTCTGGATCGGAGAAGGGAATGATGGGCACTACCGGATACCCAAACCATTTGAAGTGGGCGCTATCTTTGCCACCCTGCCGGAGATCATTACCCAGAGTCTGGATGGTAATGAAGATATGAAGTGGACGAAGGATATGCTCTATATGCTGATAATGAGTACTTTTTCGCTGGAGTCCACACCCATCCCCCAGGCGATAAAGCCCATTTGGGAAGTGGCCGAGAACCGCGACCGGTTCCGGAACCAGCCCATTATTCCCATGCGGCTGCAGAATCTGAAGCCGGAAGCCCAGTTCGATCCTTACACCAGCGATACATTAAAAGAGCTGGTCCAGTACCTGCCGGAAGCCGCTCCGGACTGGATGCGATCACCGAAAAAACTGGAGCATTTGTTCAAGGGGTATTTCGGTACCCTGGGTGGTTATATCTTGATGGCCACCGATGCCATGACCCGGGAAGTGACCGACGCTGCTCCACGCCCAGGCCGCAATAAGCGTGATTATCCGGTGCTTGGGTCATTTATCCATGATGGTGTGAACAGCAGCAACCGTTACACCAGTGAGCTGTATGAAATGAACAGGGATGTAGAAGAGATTGCCGCCAGTATCAAACGGTATCAGGAGTCTGGTGACACCCAGCGGGCCAGAAAGCTTGAGCAGTCATCGGCAATAAAGCTACGCAACAAAGCAGGGCTTCAGAAGACCAGCCGTGAGATCAACAACTTGAGGAAGGAGGTGAGAAAGGTAATGGAAGACCGACTGATGAGTCCAGACAATAAGCGACAAAGGATAAATACACTGAACCAGCGGATTAACCGGTTAGCAGCTGATGCGGTAAAACGGTATCGATAGTCTTCAGTAGTAAGATCTTGTGCACAGGGACAGCGAACCCTGTGGCCAGAAACCGTCAGGCTTTGGGATTAGTGGTTTGAGTCAGAAGGTTTTGCTTCTTTCGGTGCTTTGGATTGCAGAGTGAAAAGGGCCAGAGTCAATGCTTCTTCACTTTCAGGGAAAGAGAATTGGCAGCGATAGAGATAGGCAAGCATATTGGCAGCAGCCTGGTCGGTTCGGAGTGTCGTTTGATCCATTTACCACTTCCGTTGTTATGAGTTTATGGTGTTAAGGATGTTTGGCATCCTTGTAGTCCTATGGTGCATCATAAATATGGTTATGTATACAGTAAAAAGATTGAGTACTAATTGTAATTTTTTCAGCATAGTGCTCAATATGTCGATATCCTATTGAATTCAATAAGAATAATTTCGTTCGAAAGCAATGAAAAAATTTTAAAATCTTTGCAGTTTAGGCGTGAATCGGGTGTCTTGTACCCAGTGACCGTCGCATGCACAGTAAAGTGTTCAATATGGGAACTAATAGCGAATTGGTAAACAAATACCACTGTAAACTGTTCGGTGGTACTATTTTATGCCTATGCAACTATACAATTGTCGTGCAAAAAGGGTTACCAGACTATTCCTGAAAATGTAGGGATGGGCGGTAGCGTGGGAGGGGTTAGCAAATTATCGGTAGTGCTGTTGCATTTCATTGATGTCGTTAAATGAACAACCAAAATCCTGATTTCAAATTTGAAAAAATCAAGATCTGATACCGTTGATTAATTAGTTACAGGCAAGCTTTTGTGCGACACAGATCCGTATAATCGTCTGTTCAATGCCTAAGGATACATAATGCCATATCCGATAGACCGAAAACTTGTAATTGCAGTATCTTCAAGTGCCCTTTTCGATCTCAGCGAATCACATGCTGTGTATTTGGAAAAAGGACCAAAGGAGTATAAAAAATTTCAAGAGAAAAATATTGATAGCACACTTGGAAAAGGTGTTGCGTTTCCTTTCATAAAAAGATTCTTAAATTTAAATAAAAGGTTTGAAAGGCAGCAACCAGTAGAAGTTGTTTTGTTATCCAGAAATTCTGCGGCAACAGGGAAAAGAGTTTTTAGATCAATTAAACATTATGGGCTTAGTATAAGTAGAGCTGCTTTTATGGAAGGCAGATCGCCATATGAATACATTCCTGCATTTAATGCTTCTCTTTTTCTTACGGCAAATAGTGAGGACGTTGCTAATGCCGTTGGAAAAGGCTATCCAGCAGGAATCGTTTTACCTGGCAAAATAGTTAATGATGATAACGATGAAGAGTTGAGAATTGCATTCGACTTTGATGGAGTCATTGCTGACGATGAAGCTGAGGCCGTTTTTAAGGGTGGTGATTTAGAAAAATTCCATGAATATGAAGACAAAAATTCAAATATTCCTCACAAACCTGGACCTTTAGCTGACCTATTTAAAAAGTTATCATTCCTTCAAAAACTTGAGGAACGTGAAAGAGAGCGTGATGCCGACTATAAACCAATAATTAGAACTGCAATAGTAACTGCTAGAAATGCTCCAGCGCATGAAAGAGTTATCACAACTCTCGAGGACTGGGGAGTAAGTGCAAATGAATCATTCTTCTTGGGTGGCATGGTGAAAAATAGAATTCTTAGCCGTCTTAAGCCACATATGTTTTTCGATGATCAGATAAGTCATTTAGAGTCAGAAACTGGGGATATTCCTATGGTACATATTCCATTTGGTATAGCTAATTCGTAGTCGGCATTGGGAAAATGTTACCAGATCTTTATTTTTGCATGTATGCAAGGTTCTAGGTATGACCCCGATTTTTAAATAACTATCAAAAAATTCCAGCGGACACTCGCTCCGCTCGTGCCGTTGGATTTGGCGTTATGTGCTCATTCTATAAACAAATATTTTTATAGGCAGAAACTTTACCGTTTGTTGTCGTCTACTATTCTGTAGGTAGCCGATCAGATTCAGTGTATTGCAACTGCACACATCAATAATAGGAATCATGATGAAAGTTGAATGGTTTACATACGACAAAGACGACGGTATTAAGTTGCCAGAGTGGGCGAGGTCTTTCGCGATAGGTCAAGATGGAACAGTTTTTGTTCCAGGTGCTATTTCAAATGTGTCTGAGCATGAAGTCTTTCTATGTTCCTGTTTCGATGGAACGCCACATGTAATATTTAAAAATCATAAGTTTTTTCCTTTAAAATGGCTTTCAGAGGAGTTCCCTAAATCAAAAGAAATTTGTGCAATCATAGAGCAGAGAGCAGATGAAGTTAAGGAGCACTCATGAGTTATTATGAAATATTAACTTTATGTGTTTCAAGTCTTGCTGTAGTAGTTTCGTTGGTTGCCATTATACGCACCAGGAAGGTTGACACAGCTATGCTTAGGCTTGAAGAAGTTCACGCTGAGTTAAGCAAGAAGCAAATTGAATTAATTGAGAAAGAAAAGAAAGAACAGGAAAAAGCGAGTATTAAGGTTGAACTCGTGAAATATAGTCGTTCTGATTATAAATTCCATATAACAAATCATGGTAGATCACCAGCAAGAAATATTAGATTCAGTTTGACACAAAATTGTAATGATAATCCTTTGGTCATGGGTGAATACAAAGATAAAATACCGTATCCACTACTAAATCCAGATGAAACCTTTACCTTAATCGCGGCTATCACACTTGGCATGTCATCAACAATTTTTCCAGTAGAAGTGATCTGGCAAAATGAGGATGGTAGCGACGAAAAGCGAGTGTGTGTTACATCATTTTAGCCGAACGAGCAACACACATGAATCTGGTAGGGCTGGTCTTTCGAGGAAGCAACCCCAATTATTCAATAAGGCTTGACGTACTGATGGCCAATGCTGTCTGGCAAAGGCGGGATAAGCTTCAATGTTGAAATCATTAAGGAGTATTTAGAAATGTGAAAAATAATTAGAGGGTTCTTGGAAAAATATATGGAAACTATCAAGAAACAATGGGGTAAAAGCCCTAATCCATTAGTGCTATTTATCATCAGGTTTGATTCTAAAAACTGACTATTTGGAGAGCTTGAAACTCATCATATTCTGCGCATTCCGGAGCATTCGGCCACCCATTCCACTAACATCCGGCCACCGATTCCGGAAGTATCCGGCCACCCATTCCGGTAACATTCGGCCACCCCCCATCGGAGCGCAGCGACGCATCGGTTTGCAGCTTAGGACGTAGGTTCGGACTTCGCCAGTTTTGCCTGTTTCTTGCGCAGTGACTCACCCTTCAGAGGGACTCGGTGGGCGTTATGAATCAACCGGTCCAGAATCGCATCTGCCAGTGTCGGATCACCGATCAGTTCATGCCAGTGATCAACCGGCATCTGGCTGGTAATCAGCGTGCTCTTGAGGTTGTGCCGGTCTTCAAACAGCTCCAGCAAGTCTCGCCTCTGACTTTCGTTTAAGGGGGCAAGCCCCCAGTCATCCAGAAGGAGCAGGTCGGTTTTGGCCAGCGTCGTCATGATCTTCAGGTAACGACCATCAGCACGGGCAAGGCTCAGGTCCTGAAGCAGTCTTGGCAGCCTCTGGTACTGGACTGTATAACCATCGCGGCAGGCTTTCTGTGCCAGGGCACAGGCCAGCCAGGTTTTACCAACCCCGGTTGGTCCGGTGATAATGACGTTTTGATGATCCTTTATCCAGCCACTGCCCAGTAACTGTTGAAACTGCTCACGCTTGAGTCCGCGAGGGTGGCGGAAGTCAATGTCTTCCATGCAGGCATGCTGCCTTAGTCGTGCATTTTTTAAACGGGTTTTCAAGCGCCGGTTATCACGGACAGTCATTTCCCGATCAACCATCAGCCCCAACCGTTCATCAAACGACATTTGTTCTATGTCTGGACTGTTTAATTGCTCATTAAGTGCTTCATACATGCCGGATAGTTTCAGCATTTGCAGTTTTTCTAATGTTGGATTCAATAACATGGTTCTGGTTCCTTTCTCTATTATTCGTGCTGGATTAGTTGAAGTAGTCAGAGCCACGAAGGTTCTCATGATGATCCGGCAATGCAGGTTCCGGTTCCAGTTGCGGCAGCGGTTGTTGATCCAGGTTGTGCTTCAGGATTGATTCGAGACTGCGATAAGAGCAGGCATCAGTATACAGTGCACGACGACAGGCGTTTTCAAGGCGGGCATCACCATAACTTTTTCCCAGCCTCATGATGCCAAGGCAGCTGCGATAGCCTTGTTGCGGATAGCGACGGTCTGAGAGGATTCGTCGTATCACGGCTTCTGTTTCAGGCCCTGCTTGGGCGGCCCAGTTCTGGAGTCTCTCAGGTGTCCACTCGGCATGCTGTCTGTGCTTTTCCGGCATGTGTTCAGGCTGAGTGCTATACCGGCCTTTCTGGTACAACCGTTGATGACTGGCGACCCGTTTACCCTGGTAAAAGCACTCAACCGTATTCTGGGTGAAGCGAACAG
>NZ_JBLYNV010000088.1:0-15307 GCF_049310165.1 Endozoicomonas sp. ALE010
GTGTGGGGTCTCCCCATGTGAGAGTAGGTCATCGCCAGGCACCCAACAGAAAAGCCCAGTTGAGCAATCAACTGGGCTTTTTTTTATGTGCCGGATATGGTGCATATCGTCATCGGCGATTTTCAGCACACCTGGTAGTGGCTGGATGACTTGGTGGTGAGGGCTTTAGCGACACCCTCAAAGCTCTGGAAACAAGATCAGATTCAAATATCAGGCTGGTCGGGAAGACGACCGATAATCTGTATCAGAATTTCTTCAATCTTGTCGAAACGTCTATCTTGCTGATCAAAGCGTTTGTCCTGTTGATCAAAGCGCTGATCAATCTGTCGGAACTGAGCATTGACCTCTCCCTTGAACTCATTCAGTTCTCTGCGGGTATCCTGCTGCTCTTTGAGAACAAGGGCAACCACTTCATGGGTTGCACTGACAACTTTCACCAAGTCTCGAAAAGCGTGATCCAGTGCTTCCTGCCCCATCTCCAGTTTCTCAACTCTCGATTCAAGATTCACAAGCTTACCTTGATGAGTTGTTGTTCGAGACCTCAGGATAGCAGAGAATGGCGAACTGCTAACGGACGTTAAAATGAGCAGTCCATACCCATCTGCCAGAAGCCGATTTCCAGGCGGGTCGCTTCCCGGAAAGTCTGGCAGAGAGCATCCATTCGGGCGGCGTTATAACGGGACCTGGCCAGCTGCTCCAGCTGCTCGACCTGCTTTCTGGCACAGCCAAGAAATTCTTCCCCCCCGTAAGTTTCTATCCAGGCCCAGTAAGGGTTGCCCTCTTTGAGCGTATCCGGATCATTCTTTAAACGATACCCGATTTCCGCATAACCCACCGCGCAGGGCGATAACGCCGTGTAAAGATCAAGAATATCGCCCGCCATTCCCCGCTCCAGCACATAACGGGTGTATGCCATATTGGCACGGGCTTCCGGCAGGCTGACCACATCCTTCTCTGTCAGCCCCCACTCCTGACAATAGGCCAGATGCAGTGTCATTTCGCCCAGGATACCGCTTACGGACTCCGATGCAGAACGCATATCTTCCAGGTTATCCGACTTGTAAACCGCCAGTGAGTAAGCCCTGGCAAAGTGAATCAGGAACAGATAATCCTGCTGAAGATAGTGGCGAAAAGAGGCAATTGGCAGCGATCCGTCGGCCATCCCCCGGACAAACGGGTGATGGCAGTAGTTATGCCAGTCCTCCTGGCAGGCCGCTTTCATGCGCCCGTAAAGGGTGTTTTCATCGTTAAGGAACAAGGTATCTGAGCTCATGGCCGGACTCCGGGCATCATTATTGATCCGCATCATAACTCACCGTTGCCCGGTTGCACATTTATAACCTTGCCGGTGACTCTGCCTGGCAACACACAATCAATCAGAACTGAGGTACGGGTTTGATGGAACAGAGTATCGACCTGAAAAAGTTAAGGAACATTTTTGCAGTGAACACGATCAAACTAACCAGATGATCTGAAATCCGCTGTTCAGCCGCTTACTTTACCGATTCTTCAGGGCCACACCGCCAATTTTGCAGTGCTGCAGCGTCTTGCCACACGAGGTGAATGAATAATGCAAACCAACATGTCTTACGCTTCATCAACGATTACCATGCTTAACCCCGTGAATGTCTCCGATGAAATACGAAAAGCAGGGCAAGAGGATATCGTTTTTATCCATATGCCGAAAACCGGGGGGACCAACATTGCCTGTCTGATGAAAGCCATCAGTGCTGATTCAGGCAGCGTATTTAATCATCGCTGCTCCGTTATGCGGCAAGAGGGTGTTTCCCCCAATCTTTTCAAGCCTGGTGGAATGGGCGGTTATCCCTCTCCGGAAGCGCTGGAAAACCTTAAAGCACAACATTCACCCCGATTTATCAGTGGCCATATGCCCACGGGCCTGATAGAGGAAGGTGGTTTACAGGGACGATATATCTCATTAGTTCGGGAGCCGGTAGCAAGAGCTGTGTCCTCAATTAATTTTGATTATCAACGGGGTTACCTTGCCAAAGAGGATGTTGAAACTTATGCCGGTTCCACCATGATTGATAATTTACAAACCCGGCTGATCGCCGGGAAAGATCATATGGATGGTGAATGCACAGAAGACACTTATCGTGCAGCCACCCGAAGAATAAACGACGAATTTCTACTGGTAGCACCGACAGAAGCTGTCGACTCAGTGACGTCAGTGGTTGCTCGTCTGTATGGTGAGGAAAAAGTGGCTTCTGCCCGCTTTCAGGTGACCGGCAATAAGCTCTACGATGAAAAATCTCCGCCAGAACACCTTAAATCCATTTTAATCGGGCGCAATCAGTTTGATACCCGGCTTTATCAGCATGTAGTCAAAGAGTGGGAGAACTTTACTAATCACCATGTTACCGGGGTACAGGCCGGTAATGAAGAAAGCCCCTACCTGACCTTACCGCCAGACACGTTAACGACGAAAGCATGGAAAAGACTGACAGCCCATGAGATTAACGAGCACAACCAAAAAGCAGGCGGTTCACTGATGCGTTTTCAACAAAAGTAAGGGTTGTTTGCAAAGCCTCAACAGGTGGCGGATTATGCCCCACCTTGTCGTATATAATTCCCCCGTAAGAAGTTCACTGCTGACCATCTTTATCCTGCCGCGTCACCGATGGACAATGCCTGAAAAATGATCAGGAAACTCTGATGTACAAAGAGCCAAAACGAATTCAATCGGTTGAGCGAAGTTTCGCCATTCTTGAGGCCCTGTCCCAACATCCCGGGCCATTAACTCTGCAGCAGGTCAGTGAGGCGGTTGAGCTGAACAAGACCACGGTTCATGGCCTGCTGGCGACCATGAGCGAGCTGGGGTATGTCTTGCGCAGCAAACAAGGTTATTCCCTGGGGCTGAGATTTCGTGAGTTGTCCAGACCACTGGAGCAAAAAGACGAAGCCATTCGACGGCATTTCAGTGCCTTGCTGATGAAAATGGCACAGCTCACAGATAACACCGCCTATCTGGCCGTGCCCAGTGGTGCCCAGGAATATCTCTACCTTGATGCGGTTGAAGGCGGCCATTCACTGACCATTCGCAGCCCTCGTGGTAAACGTGAAGCTTTGACCACATCGGCGATCGGCAAGGTGTTTCTCGCGTTTGACCATGAATTACTGCGTCGTCTGCGCCTGCTGGGACAAGTCCCCGGGGCGCTGGAAAAGGAACTCCATGTCGAATCTTGTGCACTTTCTTGGCAACTTCCACCTTTTTGTCCTTATCAGCGCATACACTTAACAGTTTCATTGAATCTCAGGAACTGCTTATGTCTGTTGTTTTGATTACCGGTGCCAATCGTGGTCTGGGTCTGGAGTTTGTCCGCCAGTACGCGTCGAAAGGCTGGCAGGTATTGGCAACTTGTCGTTCACCACAGTCAGCAAGTGCACTGAATGAACTGGCGACTGCGCACGCTACTGTCCAGGTATTACCGCTGGATGTGACCAAAGAGGCAGATATCAACGCCCTGGCTACCAGCCTGAATGGTCAGGCTATCGATCACCTTATCCTCAACGCCGGTGTACTGGGGTCAGACTGCGCGACACTGGGTGAGATGACCCAGGCGAAATGGCTGGAAGTGCTCACCATCAACACCGTTGCACCGGCACTGCTTATTCAGGCGCTGCAGGACAATGTGGCGGCCAGTGAACATAAGACCATTGTCGGTATTTCTACCCGGGTTGCCAGTCTGGGGGATAATAGCTCCGGCAATATGTACAGTTATCGCGCATCAAAAGCAGCCTTGAACCAGATTCTGGTATCGGCGGCACAAAACCTGCGCAACCAGCAGGTGAAAACCCTGGCCATTCATCCGGGCTGGGTACAAACCGATATGGGCGGTAAGGATGCCACGTTCCCCGCAGAGCAGAGTGTTGCCGGTATTATCAAGGTCACTGAAAACCTGACTCTGGAAGAATCCGGCAGCTTTCGTGTATTCGATGGTTCCAGCGTCGAGTGGTGATCTGCCCCACAACCTGGCACCATTCCCTGCTTAAGCTAACACTGCTGAGTTGACAGCTTTCACGACGGGAGACCTAAAAAGGCCGACAGTTATTGTCGGCCTTTTTATTAATCAGGAACCTTTGACAGGGAAAGCCTGTTGCCTCTCCACTCAGCAGACGATTGCTGACTATATCGAGCAACATTGCCGTGAGGACGACTCTATTGTATTGGCGCAAGCTCCGATGGCACTAGCTCATGGTTTCAATGAGTTTGACGTGTACAATCTCCGTTCACCCTGAGCGGAGTCGAAGGGTGCTTGGCACGATCTATCAGAGTCCGGAGTTTCCGCCCTTCTACAGGCTCAGGACGAACGGAGTGCGGAGGCACAACAACCCGTCAAACTCATTGAAACCATGTACTAGCGGTCAGGTGTTTACCTGAAGCATTGCAGCATAAAGTGCTGACCATCCCTGCACTGTGCATCCAATATTTAATTGCTCAACTTGCCGGGGAATAAATCGATGGCTTTCTTATCGTTTAACTTCAAAGAAAAAAGCAGATTTAAACGGTTAAATACCCGCCATCCACATTTATGCAGGCACCCGTTGTGTAACTGGAAGCGTCAGACACCAGGTAAAGAACAGTTCCTGCCATTTCTTCAGGTGCGGCGCTGCGATTCATGGGAATATGCGTCAATGCCTGTTTCAGGATTGCCGGATTGCCCGTCAGTGCTGAGGCAAACTTTGTTTCAGTCAAACCCGGCAATAAGGCGTTTACCCGGATATTCAGCCCGGCACACTCTTTGGCAAAGGCTTTGGTCATGGAGATAACCGCTGCTTTGGTAACCGAGTAAATACCCTGCATATGCCCGGGCACAACACCATTGACAGAAGCAACATTAACAATATTACCACCGTTATTTTTGCGCATGATTTTTCCGGCCTCTGCGCACATAAAGAAGTAGCCACGGATATTAACGTCTACCGTCTTTTGAAAGGCCGCCAGATCAGTATCAAGAATATGGCCGAAGTAAGGGTTGGCTGCTGCATTATTGACCAGAATATCCAGCTGACCATGTTTTGCCTTGATCGTCTCAAACAGGGAGGTGATCTGATCCATATCACCGATATGACAGGGGATAGCTTCGGCAGAGCCGCCGCTGTCACGAATACTGCTACAAACGGCTTCACTGCTATCCAACTTGCGGCTGGAAACAATCACATGGGCACCCTGCTCTGCCAGCAGTCTGGCAATAGCTTCACCAATGCCCCGGCTGGCACCAGTCACCAATGCGATTTTTCCTTTCAGGTTGAACAGATCTTTTTGGGGTTCGTTGGTTGTCATAAGAAGTCTCTTTATTGTTTTTATATGCGGGTGAGCAACGCTTTTTCACCTTTTACTTCAAGGTGTGAATAATTGTTGAAACCATGCAGGCTCAGTTTACCGTTGCGCTCAGAGATAGCTGTAATGGATGTATTGTGAATCTGTCGGTTAATACGAAACATCTCAGTATCCGGACAGTTCAACAGTTGCAGTATAATCACGGAGATCACGCCACCTGAGCTGACCAGCACAGCGGAATCATTTTGTGCCATCTGACGGGTCGACTGATGAAGTACCTCTATCGTCCGGGATTTAAAGGTATGCCAGGACTCCTGGTATTCATTGTCATAATCACCAGACATCCAGCGAAACAGTGCCGCACGATAGGCGTCAAAAAAAGCCTGCTTGGGATTAGCCGCCCGGGCAAAAGCCAGGTCCATTTGTGCCCGATCAGTAAAATCGGGGTTCGCCGCCAGCATCAAGTCACCGGAATCCAGCTCATCCAGTCCGGGAAAGGTGATATCCGCGCACAACGAACGGTACCCGCTTTTCGACATCCCTTTATGGATACCAGCCAGCGTCTGCTGTTGTCGCAGCAAGGTGCCGGAGCCTGACAATTGAAATGACTTGCCCAGTGTTTGTGCCAACCACTCGCCAGTAATAACAGCCTGACGTTCACCCAGCGGGGAAAGACAGTCATAGTCGGGCTGCCCAAATGATGCCTGACCGTGTCGAGTCAAATAAATGGTAGCCATTGTTCTTTTTGTCCTAGAGTGATGACTGGCTGATCAACCGCAGGCAGCGTTGCTCCAGATACGCTATCGCCATAGGAAACATGGCAAAACGTTGATCCCTGGTCTGGCCATGATGAAAGCGGTAGTATATCTGCTGCATAATCACTGCCAGCCGGAATAAGCCGTAAACTTCGTAGAAATCAAACGTCTTCAGTTCAATATTATTCTGCTCACAGTACCAATCGACCACTTCTTTGCGCGTCAGCATACCCGCAATATTCGTTGGCTGACGGCGGAACATTTGCATTTGTGGTTCATCATCCGCTTCGATCCAGTAGGCAAGGCTATTACCCAGATCCATCAATGGGTCACCCAGTGTGCACATCTCCCAGTCCAACACACCAATAACTTCAGTTGGGTTGTCCGGGTTCAAGACCACATTGTCGAACCGGAAGTCATTGTGAATCAGACAGGTGCCAGCATCTTCAGGTTGCTTACTGTCGAGCCAGCTCATCACTTGTTCAAAGTCGGGTACATTGTCGGTGATCGCCTTACGATAACGGCCGCTCCAACCGTTGATCTGACGTTGCACGTATCCGGAGCCTTTACCCAGACTGGTCAGACCGGCTTTTTCAATATCGATGTTATGCAATTCACTGAACTTTTGCAGAACATTGATACACAACTGTCGACCTTCCTGCTCAGATAGTGCCATCCCTTTTGGCAGGTTATTGCGTGGAATAATGCCATTCAGGCGCTCCATCAAATAGAAATCACACCCCAGAACACTCTGTTCTTCGCAAAAGGCCACCATTTTGGGTACCGGGTAATGATCCTGCAAAGCAGACATCACACGATATTCACGACTCATATCGTGGGCAGAAGCCGCTTTTACACCAAAAGGCGGGCGTCTGAGAATCCATTCTTTCTCACCTTTGGAAACCCGGTAAGTCAGATTGGAAGCACCGCCGGGGTATTGCTCAACCTTAAGGTCACCGGCAATATCAGGAAACATCCTATTCAGATAGGCATCCAGTGCCGCTCTATCCAGCTCCTCTCCGGATCGAACCGTTCCCGGCTGATCAACAAATCCTGCACTTTCAGTGGTCATAGCTTCACACCCTGTTTTTTTAAATTCTTCTTATATCCTTTGCTCACCAGTGCTTTGAACAGTGATGGCAGGTAACGCTTGATGCGCCACAGTATGCGCCCCTCGCGATGGGGCAAGACATAAAATGTCTTATTCTGAACCGCATTGAAGATATCATTGGCCACATCTTCAGCGGTGATGTTGGAACTGGCCAGTAGCTTATCCACCACCTTTTTCATTTCAGCATCACCGGATCGAAAAGACTCGGCAAGGTTGGTCTGAAAAAATCCCGGGCAAACCACTGACGTATGAATACCAAAAGGTTCCAACTCGATCCTGATGGTTTCTGACAGGCCCACCACTGCACTTTTGGTGGCGTTATAACTGGACATCATCGGCGCATTCACCAAACCGGCAAGCGAAGCAATATTGACAATATGGCCGGAGCGCTGCTGCTTAAACAGTGGCGTAATGGTTTTACAACCTCTGGCAACACCCAGCAGGTTAATGTCCAGGATCCACTGCCAATCTTCCATGGAGGACGTTTCGATACGACCACCGGCTGCCACACCGGCATTATTCACCAGCACACCGATATTGCCCCATCGCTGCATGGCGCTGGCAATCATGGCTTCTACATCCTGGTCACTGGTGACATCACAGCGGGTGAAATAGGCATCGGCACCCAGGGCTTTCAGGGCTTCGACCGTTTTATTGCCTGGCTCCTGATTGATATCAGCGACACAAACCGAATAACCTGCACGGGCAAAGCGCTCACAAGTTGCACGGCCAAGGCCGCTGGCACCGCCGGTCACAATTATTGTTTTTATAGACGACATGCCTTGATCCTATTTATTATTTTTCGTGTTATCGATACTTCATCAGTTCAAATTTAGCAATCAACCCACGATGCACTTCATCCGGCCCATCCGCCAAACGCAGCACCCTTGCCATTGCCAGCATACGGGTTAGCGGGAAATCATCGGAAAGACCACCACCGCCATGCATCTGAATAGCCGCATCAACCACCTGCTGGGCAACGTTGGGGGCCACCACCTTGATCTGGGACACTTCACTCATTGCGCCCATAATGCCTTTTGTATCCATGAGCCATGCCGCTTTCAGAGTGAGTAACCGGGCCTGTTCAATACCGATCCGGGCATTGGCAATCACATCAGGATTGCCATTCAACTTCACCAAAGGCTTACCAAACGCCTTGCGGCTCAGGCCCCGCTCACACAACAGTTTGAGTGCTTTTTCCGCAGAGCCAATCAAACGCATGCAATGATGGATACGACCCGGTCCGAGACGTCCCTGGGCAATTTCAAACCCCCGGCCCGGGCCACCAATAAAGGCAGTCAGCGGTAACCGTACATCAGTAAACGACACTTCACCATGACCAAATGGTGCATCGTAGTCACCCATAACACTTAACATGCGCTCGATTTTGATACCAGGCGTAGCCAAAGGCACCAGCACCATAGCATGACGGTGATGTCGATCGGCATCAGGGTTGGAAATGCCCATAAAGATAACGAACTTGCAGTTAGGGTGGCCTATCCCGCTGCTCCACCACTTACGACCATTCAATACTATCTCATCACCCTCAACGACACAGGTGGCACCCATATTGGTTGCATCACTGGATGCAACCTCTGGCTCGGTCATACAGAACGCAGAACGAATTTCCCCGGCCAGCAACGGTTTAAGCCATTGTTCTTTTTGCTCCTCACTGCCGTATTTCCAGAGCACTTCGGCATTGCCGGTATCCGGCGCATTACAGTTAAAGACCTCCGGTGCCATCAAGCTCCAGCCAGTGGCCTCGGCGATAGGTGCATACTCAGTATTGGTAAGTCCTGCGCCCCATTCATCACAGGGCAGAAACATATTCCAGAGCCCTGCACTGCGAGCCTGTCTTTTTAACTCTTCAACGATTTCCGGTTGCTGCCACTCAGAGTGGTCTGCGGAGGTGGACAACGCCTGATGATACGCTTCTTCTGCTGGCAGTACTTTGTCGTTCATGAATGCCTGAGTGCGCTGGAGAAAATCCTGCGCTTTGGCAGAATGGGAAAAATCCATGAAAGCCTCGCTGTTATTGTTATTGCCCTCTATGCTGCTGTAGATGATAATCACGATCAAATGAATAGTTTTGATGAATAACTATAAATATCATGCATATATCAAGACTTGACCTTAATCTTCTGAGAGTGCTCGAAGCCATTGCCGTTGCCGGCTCAATTACCGGTGCCGCAGGACGGCTCAACCTTACCCAGCCCGCCGTCAGCCACGCCTTAAACCGGCTTCGGGAGCAGTTGGACGATCCACTGTTTATCCGTGAAGGACGGGGCCTCCAGCCTTCTTCATACACCCGGGAAATTCTACCGGAATTGCGCACCGTCCTTGGCGACCTGGAGCGCGTGCTGGCACCGAGAGATGACTTTGTTCCAGCCACCAGTAAGTTGTCATTTACTCTGGCCATTCATAAGGCGATGGAAACTGTTGTGCTGCCACCATTAATGATGGCATTACAGCAGCAGGCTCCGGGTATCTCGATCCATAGTGTGAAACTTGATCGTCACCATGTGGAAAAGGAGTTAAGAGCAGGCAGTATTGACCTTGCCATTGACGTACTTCTGCCGGTGGGCCGCCAAATCGAATATACCTTGCTGCAGAAAACCCCGATGGTTGTCGTTGCCCGAAAAAATCACAGCCGGATAACCAAACAGCTGACCATGGAAGAGTATTTGAAGGAGAAACACATTCTGGTGTCCTCCCGTCGCGAAGGGCCTGGTTATGAAGATCAGCAATTGGCCAGCCTGGAAAAACGACGCTCAATCGCCCTTCGTTTGAGGGACTACCAGGTAGGCTGTCTGGTGGCTTCCTGCTCAGACTTATTACTGACCCTGCCGCAGGATTACGCTCAACAATTGTCTCAGGATATGGGACTGCAAATTCTTCCACTGCCCTATGAACTGCCATCGGTCAGTGCCTATCTTTACTGGTACTCCATCAGAAGTGCATCGCCCTCACTGCAATGGCTCAGAGGGCTATTAAATGAGCCTTGTCAGTAAAATCTGTGAGCTAATTCTGGTTCAATGAGCTGGAGTCCTGTTCGGGCAGCAGTTGTCCGTTCTCCCGGTACGGTGGAAAATTTCGACTGGCACAGGAGTCTGTTTATCAGATTCCGATAGAGAATATGGATGCCCGTGACCAGACCATGCAGGACATTGATGGGGTCGATGTGGATTTGCAGGACGCCAACCTGCTGGGTATTCGCAGTCGTTACTGCTATGACATGGAAGTGCCTGTGGCGAACTTTATCATATGGCGGACTCTGCAGGTGAGCCAGGGGGCTTCACAAGATTGGTTGGCCTGCCAGGCATTAGCAAGGCTTTTTGGGGAAAATCGTTTTATGATTCCCTTGACCGGGCGCAGTGTGGTGCGAATGCAGACCGACTTTCGATGTGAAAATAATGAAACCAAAGGTGTCGATTGTGAGAATTTATAAAACCGCTTGTCTTCTGTTTTTACTGTCGTCCACTGCTGTGATGGCCTTTGATGTGGATAAGGTTATAGAGCATCAGGATGCGCTCTTGAATGAGCTAGAGCCTTTTCAGGAATTGCAGAACCAGCATATTGATAAAGAGACCGAGAAAATGATAGCCAGTCCCGGTTACCGACCCAATATGGATCTGGGATCAGTCAGGGAAGCCACTATCAGAATTGTTGGACAAATGATTACCACTCGTGAGCAGGCTGTGGCCGATGCCATGGCTTCAGTGGACCGGTCATCTTGCAGGGAAGCTATTACTGACTATAGGAATACGACACTGGCTAATTTGAAATCGGTCTATCAGGACTATGTCGACAACAAGGAAAAGGCGAAGGTGTCGGGTAATCTCAATGTCGTCCAGGCTCATGCTGTGGATTCGGGCAAACTGCATGCCGGGCCACTACTGGGATGTGGTGAGTATTGGATACCCGCTCCGCCGACCGGGGGGTAATCAGGATGAAATCACTTTATAAAAAACTGGGAAGTGTAGCCCTGGGGGGATTGGCTGCTTTAACATTTGCAGCTATTTCCCCTGTTATGGCCTCTCCTGCAACGCACCCCCTGGTTAAGGCATTTCCAGAGTCCACAGTGTTCCAGAAGGACGTCAAAAAATATGACCGGGTCGAACTGGTCGCCGGGCCGGTGGATTATCTCAAAGGGGACAATGAAGGTTATCTGGCTTCCCTGAAACTGGAGGCTCTGGGTGAATCACGGGTCTGGATCAATGACCACAGTATGAGTGACTCGGCGGTGCATCTGTACCAGGAGATGCTGGATCGTTTGGCAAAAGACCACTTTGAAGTTGTTTATCGGTGCGAACAGATACAATGCGGTGACCTGACTGCCTGGCAACTTTATCTTTCTGAACAGCTTGAGGGTGACGAGTCCAGTCAGCACTATGTTCTGGCCAGGCAGGCGGGTAGCAAGGGGAACCAGTGGCTGGTTCAGTTTTATGTCATCGACCTGGATGGGGAGCCCAGGAGCTACCTTCGGATACTGGATGCCAGCACCCGACCGCAGCTGAAACTGGCCTTTAACCATCGTCTTCTGACACTGGATAAGCAATATCCCACAGTAGCCCTGCTGGATAATATCCCCGACATCCTGTTCGAGTCAGGGATGGCTGAATTGAATGAGAACGCTAACGATTACCTGCTCAGGCTGAAGCATGAGCTGATTGAGTCAGGCGCTACCCGGCTCACCATAGCAGGTCACACCGACAGTGTGGGCACAGAGGAAGACAATGAACGGCTTTCTGAGTCACGTGCCAGAGCAGTGGAACAAGTACTGACACGTGATAACGCCCTGGCAGGTTTAACGATTAATGTTGAGCACTACGGAGAAGAGCAGCCTGTTGCAGATAACCGCCAGACTGAAGGGCGAAAACAGAATCGGCGGGTGACCATTGAGTACCAGCAGCCCTTGAAAACGTCAGCTATCAATTAGTTTGGGCGCTTGAAAATAACAGAAGAACCATAAAAAAGAATCATAAAAAGATAATACAGGGATGTAGAGATGTCAGGTCATCAGTTTTTAAAGAAACCAAACCCTCGTCGAATGATTGGCGCAGCTATGGCGGAGTATATGCCAATCCTTGGTATTGGCCTGATCACTGCGATGGCCGGTTACCAGCAGTACGGCGATGTCATCACTGACCATATAGGTGATATGGCGCAGGAGATGGCTTCCAACTATTACCAGGGCTGGTTCTATCCGGAAGGAACTCCGGGACTGGCAGCTCCCGGGGGCAGTGGCAGGCATAAAGATAGCGGTGGGCCGGATGATTCTGATGGGAGTGGCGGTGATGGTTCCGACGGGGATGGTGGTGATACTCAGCCTGGTGACGGAAATGTACCACCCATAGACGATCTGTTTCCTGACCCGGGTGGAGGCGGTGGTGGCGGTATGTGTCTTGGGCCAGGGGGCGGTGATCCGGGTTACTTTTATCCTCTGGGAGGTTCTTCACAAGGGGGTGTGTCCACCGCGCCCACTTATACGGTGGCGGGCAACCCTATTGACTTTGGCACGGGTAACAAATTCCAGGTTGAGTCTGACTTTCAGCATTATGGCGAAACGCCCCTTAAATTCGAGCGCTATTACAACAGCCGACAAAGTAATAAGTTAACCAGTCTGGGCCATGGCTGGCGACACAGTTACCAGCGGCAGCTTTCAGATCTGGTTGATCTGGAAGGGCAAATATCCGATACCTACCGCAAGATAGTTCGTGACGACGGCTCTGTTTATCTGTTCCGCCTTGAACAGGATCGCTGGATCGGTCAGGGGGTCGTGGATCAGCTGGAAAAAACAGAAAGCGGCTGGCGTTACATCACCTTGAACCAGGTCATTGAAACCTATAATGAAGCTGGCCAGCTACAATCTGTCAAATACCCTAACGGCGTTATTCATCAACTGACATATAAAAATAACCAGCTGGTTTCAGTATCAGACAGCCGTGGCGACCAACTGACGTTTAATTACGAAGGCCATAGCGAAAAACCATGGCTCAGCCGGGTTGAACTGCCCAATAATACTGTTCTGCGTTTTCAGTACAGTGAAAAAGGCAACCTCAAGGGATTCCAACGACTGGGCGACAGCATCTGGTCACAAGTTGCAGCGCTCTGGCAGCACAATACCGCAACCTATCATTACGAGAATCAACAGCTCAACCATGCCCTGACCGGCATTACCGACGCGGAAGGTAAGCGCTATGCCACCTGGGGCTATGATGATCTCGGTCGTGCAAATCTTAGTGAACATGGTAATGGCGTTGAACGACTGACCTTTGACTACAGAAGTGACGGCACGGTAGCCATGACCAATGCAGCCGGTCTGGTGACTGTTTTTCATTTGGAAGCAGCACGGCCCGGTTATCGCAGGTTGGTCAGGGTGGACGGTAAGGCAACACCGACCTGTCCGGAAGTTCGCCAGGATCATCAATATAATGAACAGGGCTACCTGCGTCTGGCGGTAGATGCCGAAGGCAGTGCCACAGAATACCAGCGCAACCAGAGAGGCCTGGTGACCCGGCAGGATAACGGTCTGACTCGTCAGCAAGGGCAGTGGTTACCCGTAGAAGGCACTTCCCGCGTTGAAAGACGCTGGCATAACACTTTACCACTGGTGACCGAAGAAATCCTGAGTCGTTACCACCAGGGACGTTGGCAGAGTTATCGCAAGGCCGACTTTCAATACAACGACGCGGGAAGGCTGCTGAGTCGTATTGAAACCGACCTGACACAACAGACCCTGCCCTATTCCACCTATGGTGATCAGCGTCACTGGGCATATAGCTATACCTTCGATAAGCAAAATGTCGGACAGATTGCCACTCTGGCGATCAACGGCCCCAGAAAGCCTCTGGCTGATGGCTCAGACGATATCACCACCTACCGCTTTAACGACCGTGGCCTGCTGGAGGAAGTCGTCAACCCGATGGGGCATACCATCACCATTGACCAGTACAACAGTGATGGCCAGCCCACCCAGGCGACATTGGCGAACGACCTGCAAATCACCCTGGACTACAACGCTCTGGGTCAAACCACCGGAATCACCCGGCGGGGTCAATCGGGCAAACTGTCAGAGACCACGGAAATGGATTATGACCGCAACGGCCTGGTGACCCGGCTGACCTTGCCCGATGGCAGCTGGCAGTCATTCGACTATAACGACGCTCGACAAATCATTGAAATCCGCAACAACTGGGGCGAGCGCATTAACCTGGAGCCTTCCAGAGTCAGTGGTGAATGGACTGCCCAACTGGTATACGACAGCAAAGGAAACCTGATCCGTCAGAGTGAGCGGGCGCTGGATTCCCTGGGCAGAGTGATCAAACTGCTGGGACAGCATGGGCAGGAAGTGGTGCTTGCCTATAACAAACTGGGGAATGTTCTGACCACGACCGAAGCCGGGAAAGACGAAAAGCGCATCACTCGCAATGATTACAATGCCATCAGTCAATTGACCCAGGTGATAGACGCCATGAACGGCTCTACCCGGTTTGAATATGGTCAGACGGGTGGCATCAGTGAAGTGGTGGCGGCCAACGGTGCGGTTACCCGTTATCGTTACAATGGCTTTGGTGACACCATTCAGGTAGATAGCCCAGATACCGGAGTGATCGTCTACGACTATGACAGCGCCGGGAACAAGATCCGGGCGGGTTCTGGCCATCTGAGACGTTCCATCGTTGCTGAAAATGCTGCTGAAAATGCTGCTGAACATGTGACAGGAACGAGCATTCAGTTTAAATACGACCTGCTGAATCGTCTGGTGGCTATCGATTATCCAGGCACAGGGTCGGATATCCGCTACCAGTACGACCAGACAGACGGTGTTCATGGTAATGGTACAGGGCAGTTGACCTCTATTGAAGATGGCAGTGGCAAGATTGAATACGGCTACGATGACTTTGGCAATACCCTCACGGATCGCCGCAGCTTTGAGTTGAATGATCAGTCTTACGTCTACACACTGAGCTATCAGTATGGCAAGGCGAGTAAGTTGCTGGGAGTCACCTATCCCAACGGGCAACAGTTGAACTACCGCTATGATGCAAATCGTCTGAAGGGTATTGAGACCCAACTGGCAGGAGTCCAAAAGACTTTAGTAGATAAGGTGAAGCATCAGTCATTCAGTGGTGTCAG
>NZ_JBLYNV010000089.1:0-15134 GCF_049310165.1 Endozoicomonas sp. ALE010
AAAGTTGAGGGTTCTCTTGTGTTTTCAGAAATTATGAGTATGTCAGTTTTCTGGTTGTGGCAGCTGACGTGTATTCATCGGGAGTAGCTGCTTTGGTGCTTTGCGTGATCGAAAATATTCTCGTTGCGGCGTCTAATGCGCTCCCTTTGCAGCATTCTTTTACGCTCTAAGTAAACGGGATCCTTACTATGCTTCCTTTGGTACTCCCTGCTTTTCTCCCTTTTATACTCTACGTAAGCGGGATCCTTACTACGCTTCCTGTGGTACTCCCTGCTTTTCTCCCTTTTATACTCTACGTAAGCGGGATCTTTGAGACGCTCCCTCTGGTAGTTCCTGCTTTTCTCCCTGTTACGCTCTGCTATAGCAGGATCTCGGAGACGTTTCCTTTGGTTGATCCTGCTTCTCACCCTGTCAAGCTCTGCTTTAGCGGGATCTCTGCGACGCTTCCTTTGGTACTCCCTGTTTCTCTTCCTTAAATATTCTGCATATACGGGATCTTTGCGACGCCTCCTTTGGTACTCCCTGTTTCTCTTTAAATGCTCTGCATAATAAGCGGGATCTTTGTAACGCATCCTTTGGGAGTTCCTGATTCTCTGCCTTTGACATGCATTGTAGGCGGGGTCATTGCGAAACTTCCTTTGACCCTCAACTATTGCAGCGTTACCGTCAGCGAACCCCTCTGATTTGGGTATTTGGCTATAACTTGTCGTTTGATTTAGATTTTGTGGGCTAAAAGGTGCGGTAGAAAGATTGATTATCTGATCATCTGGATGCCAATGGCACGTAGGTATTGGATTTCTGGTTTCTGGCTCACTCACCGATAAGAATGCCTGCTGAATAAAAGGGGCACCTGGCACTGGTGTTAGCCTGGACTTAACAAGTTCATTATCAGAATCCCAGGGTACATAGTAATCAAGGTCTGATTGTTGTATGTCAGGGAGTTCATTGCCGAAAGTCGCGGCTGAATCGGTAAAAATCAGATGATCAATATCATATTCAAGCAGGGAATGAAAAGAACCAGGATTATTTTGGCAAAAATCCGAATGATTATGGTAAGCAGGTAAAGATAATTCCAGCACATGAACAGACATACCATGATATGAAGGCTGCTGATCGTTATCAACAGGTGGAATCAGTTGCTCTATTGAATATAATGAGCAGGAACGAGTATCTGAACAGGAAGGCTCGAATGAGGGTAAGTTATTAAAGAGATTCATTGAATTATAAAATTGTCGAATTAAAGGCTGAGGCAATTATTTTATAAAAAAGTTCCTTCCTGAAAAAAAAACTGGTCAATATTCACCTCACAAAACCGAATTTTTATCCTCAATTTTCTGTCGTCCTCGCTACGGGGGCACCTAGCCAGAGTACGGTGAAAAACACCTGCTTACTTTTCGTTTGTTGATCGTCCACTCAAGATAGGTTGGGTTTGAACCCGATTGTTGATATTTGTTCTTTCATTAAACTGCAGAGGATGGGGTAGCAATGAAGAAAGTTCTGCTTGTTTTGCATTAGCTGCCTCTTTTCCTTTTTCCCTTGCTACTTTTTCACTAAAGCCTTTTCTTATAGCTTTTTTGTAGGCCATTAAATTTGCACTATATATGGCATTTTTCACCTTGCCTTTGACGGATGAATAATATTTGGCTTTGGCCCTGTATGCGACCATCTTGCCCTGGTCGGACGTTCGGTATCTGGCTCTGGTCTCCTTGCCTTTGTCTGATGCCTCGTATCTGGATTTGGTCTTCTTACCTTTATCAGACGCTTCGTATCTGGCTCTGGACTTCTTACCTTTATCAGATACTTCGTATCTGGCTTGGTTCTTCTTGGCTTTATCGTATCGTTTATCATTAACCATGATGCTTTTATACGACATTGATAAGGTGTCTCCGAGAGTGTTGGCTTGAGATAAATGACTCACTACAGGTTGATCTTCGTTTGCAGGGTTGTTAATGATTGCTATTGACCTATTTCCAAGCATTGGATTATCAGATGATTTATGAAAAATCACCGTTAGACACTGAGAGTCATATTTGTTCGTTGTATCAATACGCATCGAACATAGAATATTAGCTGCTTCGATCACTTCACGGGAGAAAGCCTGAACCGATACTCCAGATAAAGAATCAGTATTATCTTTAAAATAAGGGAAGAGCTCAGAAGTAATATTTGATTGAGTAGAGAAATCAGAAATTTTCATTGAATTATTGAATTGTTAAGTTTCATAGTAAGATTGCTCTTTCTTATAAAAGTTCATCTCTGAATTTTAAGCCAGACTGGTTTATTTGCCTTAACTCTCCTGGATTGTTCATAAGCTTTCCTGTATGTCTTCAGATCAGCTTTCCGTTTCTCGGTCTTCGAGTAAGCTCGATGGTAATACTTACGTTTCTCGGACTGTTCAAGAGAACTGCAGGAAGAAATACATTTCTCTGGTTCGTTGTAAGTCTTTCGCTTTTCAGGCCATGGGTAAATCCTATCATGATAGATGGGTAAAGATTGATCGTTGTGATTAGATTATCGTTCTGTGTTTTAATTCCGACAGGTAAGTGAATTGGATGATCATCTTTCATATAGTTGTTTGCGATGCCTATCGACCTGTTGTTAAGCCGGAGATTGGAAAATGGATTATCAAAAAGCACCATTGTCTGAAGGTGACTTTTAGTCGTTTCGTCAGTATGAATAATGCATTGAATATTGTCTACATCAACAACTTCACGGGAGAAGGCCTGACACGACGTGGCAGATTGAGAATAAATCGTAGTTTGGAAATAATTAAAGCGGTCAGAAGCCACATTAAAGTTAGCAGGATAGGCAGGAATGTTCATTGAATTATTGAATTTTAACTTAAGACCTCTATTTGCTTATAAAAGTTCCTCCCCAAGGCATACCAATCAATATTTAAGTTAATAACAATGAAAAGCTTTTTATGACTATTTGATCAAGTTATAAAATAAATGGAAAGAAAATAGAGCTCGAATCAAGCTTGGTTTTTCATTACTCGATACGAATCCAGGATAATGGCGGCAGCTTCCTTTCCGGCAATTCTTGCCTTTTCCCGATCACCATCGACTCCGTTTAAAACTGAATTGTAAGCCTTCCGGTAAGCCTTCATGTAAGCCCTTCCTCTCTCGGACTTTGCCCAGTTGTTTTTGGAAGACTTTCGTTTCCTGGAATGAGAGTAAGACTTTTTGGAAGCCTTCCCTTTGTAAGACTCACGGTATGTTTTCTTATAAGCCCTGGTATTTCTGGACTGTGCGTAACCTTTCCAGTGAGCCTTC
Source organism: Endozoicomonas sp. ALE010 (assembly GCF_049310165.1). Classification (NCBI taxonomy): domain Bacteria; kingdom Pseudomonadati; phylum Pseudomonadota; class Gammaproteobacteria; order Oceanospirillales; family Endozoicomonadaceae; genus Endozoicomonas; species Endozoicomonas sp. ALE010. The sequence goes on from NZ_JBLYNV010000089.1 coordinate 3,276, forward strand.
ATTTTCATGGACTGCTTGTGAGCTTCTGCGGGTGTCAGGGGCAGGGGTTCCTCAGAACTGCACGATTCATGTGTCTTACTCTCAACGGTTGCAGTTATAACTTGCTCTTGTGTGTCTTTATGCAACAGATCAGGGGGAGTGTCTGGGCGTGATGACGGATTAGACAAACATGCCAATGGATTTTCCGGAGGTAATTGATGGGCTGTTTGTTCTGCGTTTGTTAATGTTGGATCTGTGCATGGATGGTCACAAGAAAAAATTTCGTCAGGTGGCTTCGGTGAATAAAGATCCGGGCGCATTATTTCTTTTTCAAATAATGGGGAATGAGATATTGAAAAATCATTAAGTGAACATGGAGATGGAAGTGTGACCTGATTGAGCAATCTATCCACTAAAAAAACATTGTGAGATGGATCAAGTTTCCGCACATAATGGCCAGTCATGCTTGGCATCGGACTGGAATCATCAGGTGGTATTACAGTTACGTCTGAAGAATCCTGAACACAGGAAGAGGCAGAAGCGATATGTGAGCCTACGTTAAGTCTTTCCATTGAATTATTGCACTCTTGAATTATAGATTAAGACCGCTATTTTTTTAAAAAGTTCCTGCCTGAAATAAAACTAATTTGTCTCAAGTGATCTGACGTTTTTGGCTGATTTACTGCTTTGGTTCCAATAGTTGAACTTTTTATTATAAAATTTTTGCTTTATGTGATTCTCTTATCAAAGTAGAAGCTTGCTTGCCAGCGATTCTTGTTTGTTCTCTATCACCGGTATTCTTGAAGGCTTTATAGTAAGCTTTTTGGTAAGCCACCGTTTCTCGGTCTGTGCGTAAGCTTTATTGTAAACCTTCTGGTAAGTCTTACCTTGAGAGATGGTCTGAGATTGGCCCAGTTCGGAAGCCGAAGTTGTAATAGCCAACTTATTTCCGGTAGGTGATGTATTTTTTTGAATCTGATCACTGTTTAATCGAGTGTTGATAGTAGAAACTGCCAACTTTGGCCTGAAGAAAGGACCAGCAAGATTTTGACTGTTGGGTAATGGAACAGAGATTTCACAGGGATTGGGGTGAATATCTGTAACTGATAAGTGTTGCCCGGTTGGTTGTGCTGACTTTAAAATGGGCTGGTTTGAAAGCCGTTCATTACCTGGAGTATCTGAAGGAGGGGGGGTATTAATCTGATGCTTTCTTCTGACCGTAAAGTCAGGTGATTGATTTTGTTTAGTATGGCTGGTAATGATCACTATCGACCTTTTTTTCAGCCGGAGAGTATCAATTAAAATATGAACAGGCTCCCTCGGCTGCTGAAGGTGTTTTCTGGTTTTATCAGTATGCATGGCACATAGAATATTCGCTGCCTCTACAACTTCACGGGAGAATACTTGACTTGATAAGCCGAATTCAGAAAAAGCAGCATCGTGATAATTAGAAAAAACATCAGAAGCTGCAATAAATCGAGTAGAAAAAATAGGTCTTTACATTGAATTCTTGGATTATGGAATTACGGCTTATGACAGATATTCTTATAAAAAGTTCCCCCGATGACAACCCACACTTAATCTTTACGTCAATCCAGATGCACAGGATGGCTTGAGACACTCATCTGTTGTATAACCAGGATCATGCTCGCAGCCCGCTGTTTGCTGCGCACATTGACGTTTTAAGTTCGCTTGATTTCTGCGGAGCTGCCTAAGGCGCTCTCTTTCGCGCTCTGCGAAAGCCGGATCTTTGTAACGTTCTCTATAGCGCTCCCTGCGACGCTCCCTTTCCCGCTCGGCATAAACAGGATCTTTGCGACGCTGCCTGGAGCGCTCCCTGTCGCGCTCTGCGAAAGCAGGATCTTTGCGACGCTGCCTAATACGCTCCCTTTCGCGCTCGGCGTAAGCAGGATTTTTACGAAGCTCTCTTTGGCGCTCCCTCTTGCGCTGCAAGTAAGCAGGATCTCGGCGATGCTTTCTTTGGCACCTGGCTATTGAAGCGTTACTATTAACAATATCCTCTGACTGTTTCGTGTGGTTATCACTTGTTTTTTTGTTCAGGCTTTGCGGCTTGGAAGATGCGACAGAAAGATTGGTTATCTGATCATCGGGATTCCAATGGCTCGCTGTTGTTGGCTCCCCGATCCCAGGCTCACTCTCTGCTAGGCATAGCACCTGAAGAAAAGGAATATTTGGTATTAATGATAACGTTTCATCTTCAGGTTTATAACTGGAGCTCCGGGGTAAATATTGATTAAGAACTGACTCTGGTATGTCAGGATCATCAGTACGGATAAAGTTTGCTTTATCGTCAGGTGTTATAGGTTTAATGCCATGTTTATTCAATGAATTACAAGAATTATTGTTATTTTTTGGCATGTTTGACTGGTTATGGTAAATGGGAAAAGGAGTTTTCAATGCCTGAACAGGCATACACTGATACGTCAAATGACCTTTGCCTGAACCAGATTTACCTATTCTTCCTAATAAATCTGATGGACTGAAACAAGGGTCAGGAAAAGCAAATTCTATTGGAGCTGGCTTATTTGAGAGACTCATTGAGTTGTTGAACTAATTAATTATAGTCTAAGACCAAGGGTTTATATTAAAGTTTCTCCACGTTTTTGCCGCATTTTTATCCTGATGGATAGCGATCAGTATCTACTGATTCCCTGATTACTCAGAACTTAACCCAGTTATCTTGTTTTACAGGCTGAATATGATGATGTTTTTTTATATGGGTAAATAAGTTGGAAGACTGAGAAAAAGATGTTTTACACTTCAGGCAAAGATAGGGTTTAATTCCTTTGTGAATATAAGTATGTTTTATAAAATCAGATCTGTGAAAGAATCTTTTTTTACAGGTTTGGCACTTAAAATTTTTTTCGTTTAAATGAATCGATCTCTCATGAATCCGGCGCGTACCATCCGTTACAAATTTTTTACCACACCCAGAATAGGAACACATAAATTTCTTGTTGTCAGGTTTTTTTTCAGTTGGGTCACGATCAGAAGATGTTTCTTCAGTAGCGTTAGTTAAAATTTGTACCTCAGGTACAGCTGAAGCAACAGAAAACTGTTGGTATAAGGCTGGGTGTGATTCATTATTGACCTGATTAATATAGGCTGGAGACAGACCAATGAAGGTGAAATAAGGAACTGGGGGCAAATTATTAGTATTAAAAAACATAATGAGGCTATTTAATTATTGAATCAATACTCTGACCTCTTCTTATTAAAATAGTTCCGCCTTTAAACAAAAAACAAACAACCCATTCGTTATGACAACAAGGCATAAAATTATGCTGCTGCTATTTAGAATGATGATGTAAAGTTCTTCGAAAGTCAGCGTTATCATGGTTTGAAGGGCGGTGGTTGTCTGGTTAGTGGATGTTCAGCCTGATTGAAATGAGGGCAGGAGATATAGTGGATACTTTGTGAACTTAAACTAACATGCCTGTTTTCAGAGATCACCTCTATGATGGTTTCGAGATAGGCTCCTGAACTGCACAGCGGTGCCGTTTGATTATCACACCGCAGTATTTTTATGCCAGCAGCTGACAGTATAAAATTAATACTTATGTCCAGTTTTTCATCCGGTGAGATTTCAAGCCGGAAGTACAACGGAGGTCAGTGTTATGAATTCTCTAAGGCCATTTTCAGTTTGTCAGCAAGATCCACCCGGCTTATGACATTTGATTTTAAAGGATCAATCAGAACAGATGTCTCATACCCTCTAAGGGCAAGATCATTCAGAAATGTCAGCATTGCTTTTGTGAAATCATTCGGGCATTCAAATTCAACTTTTCTTGTGTATTGAAAATTGAAGGGATCACCAATGGAGAGGGCCAGGCGTTTCCAGAGGGTGGGAAATTCACCGACAATACGTAATGCTACTGGAAAGTTAAAATCACTTAAGTACAATGACTCTCCCGTTGCCGTTATTGGTTCCAGATGATCCAGTAAGTCAGGACAAACATCATCCAGTTGGAACATCTGATTTTTATGGATAATTTCGCAACTTCGTAACAGGTCAAGCTTTTCTAATCCGGCCTTCAAGCCTTCCTGAGAAAAATAGTGGCGGAAAAATTCAATTCTGGTTTTTTCCAGACTGCCTTGATTATTCTCGCACGCCTCAGAATATTGATTGAAGTGGCGGCTGGCAAAGGCAAAAGCGATCAACTGTTTGGGGGATAGAAAGGATAGTTTGTTAACAATCCACTGATCCAGTTTGGGGAACCTGGTAGCAAAGTTATCCTGTTCGGCAAGCACCAGGCGATTGGCCGGAGTTTTTGCCATGTCATTATGTTTTTCAATCACTCGCTTTAATACGGCAGTTTGACTTTCTTGTTCGTAATCCAGATTTTTCAGCCCATCTAGTAACAATTTAGCTGCTTGCTCAATTGATACTTTTGGTTGCTTGGGCTGACCGGGCCAATAAGCCTCAGGAAGCAGGTGAAACGGTGATTCACTGCCCTGCGAATTGCTGTTAGAAGCAGCCGGAATAGTTGGCATTTTGTCCTGAATCATGATGATAACCTCAGTTAATGGTTCATTAATATGGACTGCCAATTACTTAGATAGTTCCACAAGATAAACAGATCCCGATAAATTACTCTGGCTATCTTTAAATCCCTGTTTGATATTGCACCGAGTAATGCCTGCTGTATTTTGCTGACGTGACGCGAAGAATTGAAGTCCTTGTTTTGCGACTGACGGTTATGAACCTGTTTGCTTTTTTTGGGGTAGCCAATCAATCCATGGCGTTGATGCTCGCGGATAACCGGCAGTTCTCCGAAGCTTTTGATCATTTCAATGGCGCTCCCGTAAAGGCGCAGCAGATTTACCGGTTGCTTATCCAAAACAAACACAGTTACAACTTAAGTCTAAAATTATTTACAGTACCTGGTGTGATATAGTTTCAAGCATCGGAATGAGTGAAAGATATACCAATGATAACAAATAGTTAAGATAAGGAACCATCATATGGATAATCGTATCCCGCCGAATTCAAGAAAAGTTACCTTTGCAAATCAAGATGTTAATCAAAATCAGCTGGCTGAGGATTCTGGAGAATTTGATGTAAAAAAGGTTTCTTCGAAAAATCCTATCAAGATACTCATCATTTCACTTAAAAAGCTCAAAAATTTTATCATGAAGTCAATTCGTGACAGACAGATAAAATCTTATAACCAGGCTCTGGTAAAGGCCCGTATAAATAAGCATTATGCCAGGAATTTAAGGAATGCGAGAATTGATAAGTCCTACTACAATTTTTTAAATGAAAGAATGGATAAAGCTGGATTTGACAAGGGTTTACTTAAAGAAAAAAACTCCAAAGAAATTGCTGATATTCTTATAGATCATAAAATCATGACCAAGGTTGATGCCAAATACCTGCATAGAATTAATGTTGACTTAGACGGTTCACCATTTTGGTAGATAAATGAGTTCAATTACTGTCTCATTCAAAAATATTCATATTAGGCATTTTAAATTCGAACATGATTTTTCAATCTCTCCATGTGCCACTGTTTGGTTGATTCTACCAAATATGGCATTTGCTCAGCAAAATGGGTTTGTCCCAAGGATTCTGTACTTTCGACTCCCAAATATTGTCGTGTAAGTAAAGTATAGAGCGGCATATAGCTGAACTTTACAGATGGTTCCATCAGCAAAGTGGATTGAGCAATCATGCTTGCAGGGAGCTGTCATGTAACAGGTTTCACCAACTTTGAATAGCGAAATATCTGTAATAGAAGGGATGTTACCAATAAGACCGGGCATTTAGTTAGTTTCCTGAGGGGCATGCTGTTGATGAACCAGTCAGCTTAGACCAAATACCGGGAATTGGTAACGAATCAATAAATCGAATTGTCGTTTACAGTGGTAAAACGTATCAGACCTCGATAGTTTTCTGGCTGTAACCCTATGCTTTTACAAAAATTATCAAAGAGCATTTCTATTCTATTTGAATCAATATCTTCAACGTCATCCAATTTTAAAAATAATGGAATTTTATTTTTTTGTTTTTGCGATAGCGTATTCATCCATGCCAGTATTATCTCGTTAATTTTTCTTGCTTCCTGACCTGTTCGGGCACCATGCCAGAAACGTAATTCGAGAGTTCCATCTGGTTTACAGACTCTTTTGTCTGAACTATTGCTTGCATGTTGCGGGGCAAGTCTGATTTTAGCAGGACAATATACATGTTTTAATTCCCATAGTTGTTGAAAGGCGTACGCATAAGTATAAAAACCCGTAGGTTGCGTTGTTTTTCCGGCAGCAAGCTCTTTATTGATTAGTTGAATGGTGTGATCCAGGAGCGATTTCCACTGAGGAGCGCCATTACACATAGACAGATATGGAAAATATTCTTCACACTCACTCTCTCGGTCAAGGGCTTTGACTAAAAAGCGTTCATTTTCTACCGAAAGTAAGAATCTGAATAACAATTCCGGATTATTTGAGATAGAATTTCGGATATCTATATGTTTATGCCCAGATATGCCTTTCAATAAAAAAAGTTCTGCAGGGGCAAGAATAAATATATCAAAAAGTTCATAAGCAGTATAAGTAGCTCCATTACAGGTGAAAACTTGCTCTATTGTATAAGGGCTGCAATTCACCTCAAAGACATCATAATCAGGATAAAACTTAGAATTCCAGTCACCAAAAGTGAAATAAAGCTCTTTACCCTGGTTGCCATTCTTAATGGTTATTGAAAATTCTGATTCAGGTATATTCATGGATGAAATTATGGCAGATATATGTTCAGACCACTTTATTATAAGGAGATCTGGTGAATACTTTTTACCTGATGCACTTTTAAAGCTGAATTCAAACTCTTCTCCAAATCTTATAAGGTCGGAGTTAAATTCTGCCGTTTTTAAAAGGGTATTTTTTAATAAAGAATTCTGACTTTTATATGCCGGTTCATCATAACATGAATGTTCATGATCTGAAAATCCATCAAAAAGAATTTTGAATAAATATTGTGGTGCTGCAGAATTGAAGAAGAAAGACCATAACTCACTTTTTTTAGAGATTTCTACTGTTTTTGTTTCCAGTGTATCTTTTGTATATAGTGTACTCCAGTAATAATTATTCAGCATCAGAAAAAGTGGGGATAAATTTAGTTGATTGTTTTTTTCAGAGAAGTAATGGAATAACTCTTTTTTTTCATTGTAAGTTTTTAAATAGTTTTTAATTGTTTTTTTATTTAAAAAGAAGTCTCTTCCCCCACCAGAAGTCATTGAGAGAAAAAAGTCTGCGAGAAAATGGTCCGGAAAGCGAAGTGTAGAGTCAGGTAAGTCTACGTGATTTTCAAGTTCAATTAGCAAAGGAAGTAATCCAAGAAAAAATATAATGTTTTTTTCACAAAACCGGTCTTTGCTATTTCTTAAACAAAAGCCACAGGCTTTTATTATACACTCATTATTTTCAGTCATTGGATATTTTTTTAAAAGTTCAAATGGGTCTTTTTTTTCAAAAGAAGCCATTTCTTCATCAATTGTCAACAAGAATTCAGTTAATCGACTAATTGTATTTGCAGCTTCTGTTTCATTACAAAAGCAATGTACAAACTGACTGTGAGTTTCAAGCAAATACCTCATGATTTCAGGATTGTTCCAGGCCCTGTTGATTATTGGTGCAAAATGGTGGAGTTGAGTGAAATCTGAAGTTTCTGATTCTTGAACTTTTATCTTCTTAAAATCCCGATTGAACTTAAACTTTGCTTCTTCTGAATATGTTCTTGAATCTATACCAAACAAACTTGGCTCAACTTTAGCCTTTTTCACCTGGCGATAATGAGATTGACCAGCTGATTGTAGCTGAGTTATTGAGGCATTAAATACAGCCGTTGAAAGGCTCTGTTGTTCTTCTATTCCTTGTAATCTATCCATATTACACCAATTAAATTCTTTTACATTGTATTTTTCAGGATTCAGATGGCTAAAAATCTCAATCATATGAAACTTGATTGGAGTGATGATAAGGGCTGGGAAATCGGAAGAACAACCTCGTTACCTAATTCATCTCAATGTCTAATAGACAGTGACAATTCGCATAAGTTCATAATAACTCAGTAAGAACACATAACAAAAAAATTCCAGGCACCTGTTCCTGTGGCTAAGCCTGAAAATCAGTGATAGGAGGCCTTCAGGTAAAGAAAAGAATTGGCTGGCAGTTGACAGAAGTACCTTTAACCGTAAAGAGTTGCAAATCATCAATTTCATCATTGAAAGGCCATTATCTGGATAATCAGGTACTGGCTTTGCTGTGTTCAGCCACCGGCCAGGAACAGGGTTTAGACTTTCCGGCCATCCTGCTGCAGCTGGAATCCATTAACGAAGAGCAGCGCCAAGGCCAACAAGGAAAGTACCGGATGACGTTCAAATTGAAGTCGTCCTTTAATATCAATCCAATGCCATTTGCTCCAGCGTAGCCAACTCAACAATTTCAAGCGCTGTCATATTGGTCGCGTTCAGGTAAACCGGTGGGGCAACACCTGCCTTATTGGCCTCTGCCCAACGAGTTGCGCAAAGACACCAGCGGTCACCGGCATTCAGACCGGGAAAACCAAAATCAGGGTTGGGTGTGATGAGGTCATTACCTTTGGACAGGGAAAATTGCAGAAACTCATCGGTCATCCGGGCGCAGACTGTATGACTACCAGCATCCTCCAGACAGGTATGACAAAACCCGTTCCGGAAGAAGCCTGTCATTGGACTTTGGCAACACACCTCTAACTCAGTACCCAGCACATTGGGCTGTTCAAACACCAGTTCTACCATGTGAAACCCTCCCATGATTAACCCATGACCTACAGGATAGATGAAAAGTCATGTCTACAATGGATCGTAGTTTATCGGTGCCGGAAGCATATACATCAAACCCGCTGATGATTCCGCGCCCCTGCTGCCGGTTGGCAACGTCAGCCAGTTTCAATTCAGTTTTGAGGAAGATAAAAAGGAGCTGAAAACTACCTGGGCGGGGGTGATTATGAATTGACTAAATCCGGTATCAAGGTCATTGCCGGTGGCAGCATTAATAACCTGGGTTGCAGATTGATCTGGCGCAGTAACCCACCGTTTGCTTCTTTCCATTCAGCACCTGGCTCCTTAAAAGAGCAGGTTTTTTTACTGGAACTCTGCGTCGTTTCAGCTCAATTAGAAGTCAGTGGTTAATCACCTGAGTTTTAGCTGACTTGACTGACTGACGACACTGCTTTTTGCGCTCCCTTTGGCGCTGGGCGTAAGCGGGGTCTTTGCGAAGCTCCCTTTGGCGCTCCCTTTGGCGCTGGGCGTACGCGGGGTCTTTGCGATGCTCCCTTTGGCGCTCCCTTTCGCGCTGGGCGTAAACGGGATCTTTACGAAGCTCCCTTTGGCGCTCCCTTTTGCGCTGGGCGTAAGCGGGATCTGTCTGGTAACGCTCCCTTTGGCGCTCCCTTTGGCGCTGGACGTAAGAGGGATCTTTGCGAAGCTCCCTTAGGCGCTCCCTTTGGCGCTGGGCATAAGCGGAATCTTTCTGGTAACGCTTCCTTTGGTGCTCCCTTATGCGCTGGGCGTAAGCGGGATCTGTCTGGTAACGCTCCCTTTTGCGATGGGCGTAAGCGGAATTTTTGCGAAGCTTCCTTTGGCATTCAATATGTGAAGAATTTTCATCAATAGATTCTTCGGCTTGAATCGCAGGAGATGTATATTGTTGAAGATGTTCACTTGTCAATTGTGGGGTAATAATCGCAATTGGCGCTGTAGATTTAGAGAAATTACTAATGGCGTCTTGATTAGGAATTTGAATAGGTGAATTAAGTTTGGTATCAACATCTGTCGAGTTTTGCGAGGTTGATTGAACACCCTTTGTTAAGGAGTATATCGAAAAAGTATTATTTTCAGGGTCATATTCTGCAACCTGATAATTTTTCAGTGGTATAGCTACTGGAATTGCAGGAGAATCTTTATAGCTAGTTTGATTTTGTACAGCGAAATCTTTCAACCATTTTATTTTAGGATTTAAATATCCTTGATTATCTGAACTTGTAGTTTGGCCAGTCATGTCATGCTTAGTTACAGGTTGTCCAACTTCAGTAACCACTCGGGAAAAAGCCTGACCTGCTGCACCAGATTCAGCTAAAGACATGCCTTGAATATTAGAAAGGCCATTAGGGGCTGGACTTAATTGAGAAGAGGTTGGTCTATTCATTGAATTATTGAATTATCGAATTGCAGATTAAGACCACGCTTTCTTATATAAAGTTCCTCCCTTTCGCCATACATTCATCATATATTTATGTCAACCAAGCATAAAGAATTGCTATGGCTATTACCTGTGTACGGGACAAAAAATCTGGAGGCCAGAGCTGGCAAGAGTTTAGAGGGGATTAGCTGACTCTCCATGTAAGGTAATCTATGCGGTCTCTAACCTCCGGACAGATATTTGAATGGAACACGGTAGAGCAAACCACCGAGTGCAGCCTGACCGGGGCTTTAATGGTGCAGGAAGGCCAGTTAGTTCGGCCATTCTACTGTTCTTTCTGGTAATGGCGAGGCCGGTTGGGTTTCCCGGCTAACGGTCAAGAACCTGTTTGCTCTCTCCAAAGCGCCAAATAAAACTATGACGTTGACGCTCCCGGATAACCGGCAGTTTTCCGTTATCTATGATCGTTCCAATGGAGCTCCCGTTGAGGCACAACAGCTTGTGCCGTTTGCCTGCCCGGACGAATAGCGACCATTACCTTCTTACCCTTCGATTGCTGACCGTTCTCTAAGGCTGAAAGGGGTCAATCGGGACTGTAAATATTCCTTCAGCTTGACGACTGAAAATCGGGGGGCAGCACCTTCTAAATTTTTATTGGAACTATGGGTCGCTTCAGCTGAATTAGAAGTCAGTGGTAAATCACCTGACTTTTTAGCTGAATTGACTGACTGACGATACTGCTTGCGGCGCTCCCTTTGGCGCTCCCTTTGGCGCTCTTTTTCGCGCTGGGCGTAAGCGGGATCTTTGCGAAGCTCCCTCAGGCGCTCCCTTTGGCGCTCGGCATAAGCGTGATCTGTCTGGTAACGCTTCCTTTGGCGCTCCCTTTGGCGCTGGGCGTAAGCGGGATCTGTCTGGTAACGCTTCCTTTGGCGCTCCCTTCTGCTCTCCCTTTGGCGCTCCCTTTTGCGCTGGGCGTAAGCGGGATCTTTGTGAAGCTCCCTTTGGCATTCAATATGTGAAGAATTTTCATCAATAGCTTCTTCGGCTTGAATCGAAGGAGATGTATATTGTTGAAGATTTTCACTTTTCAATCGTGGGGTAATAATCGCAATCGACGCTGTAGATTTAAAGAAATTACCAATGCCGTCTTGATTAGGAATTTGAATAGGTGGATTAAGTTTGGTATCAACATCTGTCGAGTTTTGCGAGGTTGATTGAACCCCCTTTGTTAAGGAGTATATCGAAAAAGTATTATTTTCAGGGTCATATTCTGCAGTCTGATAATTTTTCAGGGGGTCAATTAGATTTATGGGGGTAGCTACTGGAATTGCAGGAGAATCTTTATAGCTGGTTTGATTTTGTACAGCAAAATATTTCAACCATTTTTTTTTATGATTTAAATACCCTTGATTATCTGAACTTGTAGATTGGTCAGTCATGTTATGGTTAGTTACAGGTTGTTCAACTTCAGTAACCATTCGGAAGAAAGCCTGACCTGTTGCACCAGGTTCAGCTAAAGGCATGCCTTGAATATTAGAAAGGCCTTTAGTGGCTGGATTTAGTTGAGACGAAGTTAGTCTATACATTGACAGCTACTCCCGATGAATACACGTCAGCTGCCACAACCAGAAAACTGACATACTCATAATTTCTGAAAACACAAGAGAACCCTCAACTTTC
>NZ_JBLYNV010000090.1:0-14449 GCF_049310165.1 Endozoicomonas sp. ALE010
AACTGGTGGACAACGGGCAGGAGCAAACACCACGGCTCAAAGAGGCCTTGGCCGCGCTGTTGCCCCACGTGAACACACAGAAGGACCAATTTATTCCTCAGCATATCGCCAACCTGCTGTGGGCCATGGCGAAACTGGTGGACAACGGGCTGGAGCTGACACCCGGGCTCAACGAGGCCATGACCGTGCTGTTGCCCCACGTGAACGTACAGAAAGACCAATTTAATGCTCAGGGAATTGCCAACCTGCTGTGGGCCATGGCAAAACTGGTGGACAACGGTCAGAAACGGACACCAGAGCTCAATGAGGCCGTGGCCGCACTGTTGCCCCACGTGAATTCACAGAAAAACCAATTTATTCCTCAGAATATCGCCAACCTGCTGTGGGCCATGGCAAAACTGGTGGACAACGGGCAGGAGCCGACACCAGAACTCAAAGAGGCCGTGGCCGCCCTGTTGCCCTGCGTGAACGGACAGAAAGACCAATTTAATGCCCAGGGTATTGCCAACCTGCTGTGGGCCACGGCCAAACTGGGTGAACTCATTGAGCTGAACCTGGCTATCTCTACGTTTGAATCGCTTGTCTATCGAATCAGTGAGAAGCTTCAGTTTTCTCAGGAAGAGATATCGATGTCTCTCTGGGGAGTCATGGTATGCTGTGCCAGGTTGACTCTAGACTCCAATGCCAATAAAAACAACGTGCTTGAAAAGCACATGAACGACCTGTTCACCCGTCTGGAAAATACATTCCTGCACAATGAAGAGGATCAACGCACCATTGTCCTGGCCGCAAGTTGGCTTGGCAGAGCGTTTCCGGTCGTCCCCCATTACCAGACAACCATTTCAAATACCCAAGCCGACTTCCGCGATCATCTCCAATCATCTATTCCATCTTTGAAGATTGAAGAAGAAAAGAGTCTGAACTCACTGCCTCCGGTTGACCTGCTTCTGACAGATCACAACATGGTTCTTGAAGTTCAGGGACCGGGTCATTACGTAGGTGGTGATTTCAAAACCAGGAATGGTTCGACTCTGCTGAAAATCGCACTGTTGCAAAAAGCAGGATTTGAGGTCATTGAAATTCCGGTTAACAGGCTCTTGAATCAGGATTTAATGAAACCATACATTGATCAAATAAAGACCAGAATAGGCATTCCGCCACAGGAGCATGGCTCTGTATCACTCAAAAGAGGTTGGGCAGGTGCTGCATACGTGACTGCCGAAGAACATTTAGAAGAAAAAACCAACCCGGCAAAGAGGAAGAAAACAAGCAGCCAGTAATCGCCTTCTTCCCATCATGACTCAAGTAAACTTTTCCGCAAAATGAACTTCTGAACAGAACAGCAGTCTGCTTTTCATATTTTCATGAATGAAATATAATTATGGATAGAAGTTCTGCTGGTATCAGTGGCAAATACACAACATCAAATAACGGTTACACCCAACCTAATGGCCATGCCCCTTCTTCAAGGCGTGGGCGATACAGACATGCCAAAGTCAGACAATGGAATCATCCCCCCCGCACTGCACCGGGTCGCAATGAATTTTACCATTCTTCTGGCACACGCTCTTCTCAACATCTACAGTGCCGTTCAGTAAACCCTGCTCAAGATTTTAATGCCCTCATCAAACAGGAAATAATGGATGATCTGTTGAGTCAATCGGATCGTTTCGGTCATCGCTATAATGGAAAAAATCACGGGCAATATGCCAGTTCAATTAAAAAATACACGTCAGCTGTTCAAAGACCGTTAAATCGAGCGGAACAAAGCCAGCTGATGCGTTTGCTGCAAAATTTCGCAGCAACACGGAGCTGGAATTGGCGCAGCCTCACGACAACACTTCACTCATTGACATCAGCGGGTGTATTTACTCTTCATAAACCCATGGATGCGCGAGTTAAACTTACTCAGGCTAACTTATTGTCAACGCTATTTGATGCAATAATATTTAACTGCAACCAAAAACCTCCAGCCAGGGATATTGATGCCCAGGGTGTCGCCAACCAGCTGTGGGCCATGGCAAAACTGGTGGACAACGGGCAGGAACGGACACCAGAGTTCAACGAGGCCGTGGTCGCTTTGTTACACCACGTGAACGCACAAAAAGCTCACTTTAAACCACAGGAAGTCACCAACCTGGTGTGGGCCATGGCGAAACTGGTGGACAACGGCCTGGAGCAGACACCAGATCTCAAAGAGGCCATGTTAGCTCTGTTGCCCCACGTGAACGTACAGAAAGACCAATTTATTCCTCAGGCTATCACCAACATGCTGTGGGCCATGGCGAAAATGGTAGACCACGGGCAGGAGCATACACCAAGGCTCAAAGAAGCCATGGCTGCGCTGTTGCCCCGCGTGAACGCACAGAAAGCTCACTTTAAACCACAGGAAGTCACCAACCTGATGTGGGCCATAGCGAAACTGGTGGACAACGGGCTGAAGCGGACACCTGGGCTCAAAGATGCTGTGGCCGCCCTGCTGCCCCTCCTGAACGTACAGAAAAACCAACTTAACGCCCAGGGTATTGCCAACCTGCTGTGGGCCATGGCGAAACTGGTGGATAACCGACTGGAGCGGACACCAGGGCTCAACGAGGCCGTGGCCGCCCTGTTGCCCCTCGTGAACGCACAGAAAAACCGATTTAATGCTCAGCATATCGCCAACCTGCTGTGGGCCATTGCGAAACTGGTGGGCAACGGGCAGGAGCGGACACCGCTGCTCAAAGAGGTCGTGGCCGTGCTGTTGCCACAAGTGAACCCAGAGAAAGCTGACTTTAAACCACAGGAAATAACCAACCTGATGTGGGCCATAGCGAAACTGGTGGACAACGGACACGAGCAGACGCCAGAGCTCAACGAGGCCGTGGCCGCCCTATTGCCCCTCGTGAACGTACAAAAAACTAACTTTAAGCCCCAGGGTATCGTCAACCTGCTGTGGGCCATGGCGAAACTGGTGGACAACGGGCCACAGTGGACGCCAGGGTTTAACGAAACCATGGCCGCGCTGTTGCCCCAAGTGAGCGCACAGAAAGCCAACTTTACACCACAGGGTATCGCTAACCTGCTGTGGGCCATGGCGAAACTGGTGGACAACGGGCAGGAGCGGACAGCAGAGCTCAAAGAGGCTGTGGCCGTGTTGTTGCCCCACGTAAACGTACAGAAAGACCAATTTATTCCTCAGGGTATCGCCAACCTGCTGTGGGCCATGGCAAAAATGGTAGAGAACGGGCAGGAGCATACACCAGGACTCAAAGAGGCCGTGGCCGCGCTGTTGCCCCACGTGAACGCACAGAAAGGCCAATTTAATGCCCAGGGTATCGCCAACCTGCTATGGGCCATGGCGAAACTGATGGACATCAGGCTGGAGCATACACCAGAGCTCAAAGAGACTGCGGCCGCGCTTTTGTCCCACGTGAACGCACAGAAAGCTGACTTTAAACCACAGGAAATCGCCAACCTGCTTTGGGCCATGGCGAAAATGGTAGACAACGGGCAGGAGCACACACCAGGACTCAAAAAGGCCGTGGCCGCGCTGTTGCCCCGCGTGAACGCACAGAAAGACCAATTTAATGCCAAGGGTATCGCCAGCCTGCTGTGGGCCATCGCAAAACTGGTGGACATCGGACAGGAGCATACACCAGAACTCAAAGAGGCTGCGGCCGCGCTGTTGTCCCACGTGAACGCACAGAAAGCTAACTTTAAACCACAGGGTATCGCTAACCTGCTGTGGGCCATGGCAAAACTGGTAGACAACGGGCTGGATCGGACACCAGTGCTTAAAGAGCCTCTGGTCGCGCTGTTGCCCCACGTGAACGTACAAACAACTAACTTTAAACCCCAGGGTATCGCCAGCCTCCTGTGGTCCATGGCGAAACTGGTGGACAACGGACAGGAGCGGACACCAGAGTTCAACGAGGCAGTGGCCGCGTTATTGCCCCAAGTGAACCTGCAGAAAGACCAATTTAATGCCCAGGATATCGCCAACCTGCTGTGGGCCATGGCGAAACTGGTGGATAACGGGCAGGAGCAGACACCAGGGCTCAACGAGGCCGTGGCCACACTGTTGCCCCGGGTGAGCGCACAGAAAGACCAATTTAATGCCCAGGGTATTGCCAACCTGCTGTGGGCCACGGCCAAACTGGGTGAACTCGTTGAGCTGAACCTGGCTACCTCTTCGTTCGAATCGCTTGTCTATCGAATCAGTGAGAACCTTCAGTTTTCTCAGCAAGAGCTATTGATGTCTCTCTGGGGAGTCATGGTGTGCTGTGCCAGGTTGGCTCTAGACTCCAATGCCAATAAAAATAACGTGCTTGAAAAACACATGGATGACCTGTTTACTCACCTGGAAAATACATTCCCAGTCAATGAAGTTGATCAACGCATCATTGCCATGGCCGCAAGTTGGCTTGGCAGAGAGTGCCCGGTCGTTCCCCATTACCAGACAATCGTTTCAAAACGTCAATCCAGCTTCCGCAATCAACTCCAA
This sequence comes from Endozoicomonas sp. ALE010, assembly GCF_049310165.1. Lineage (NCBI taxonomy): Bacteria > Pseudomonadati > Pseudomonadota > Gammaproteobacteria > Oceanospirillales > Endozoicomonadaceae > Endozoicomonas > Endozoicomonas sp. ALE010. Next base: position 4,487 of record NZ_JBLYNV010000090.1, read on the forward strand.
TCATGCATTCCATCTTTGAGGATTGAAGAAGAAAAGAGTCTGAACTCATTACCTCCGGTTGACTTGCTTCTGCCAGATCACAACATGGTGATTGAAGTTCAGGGCCCGCATCATTACGTAGGTGGTGATTTCAACACCAGGAATGGTTCAACTCTGCTTAAAATCGCACTGTTGCAAAAAGCAGGATTTGAGGTCATTGAAATCCCGACTAACCAGCTGTTGAAGAAAGATTTAATGAAACTATATATTGATCAAATAAAGATCAGGATAGGCATCCCGCCGCAGGGTCATAGCTGTGTTTCACTTAAAAGAGGGTGGGCAGATGCTGCATACGTTACTGCCGAAGAACATTTAGCAGAGCAAACCAACCCGGCAAAGAGGAAGAAAACAAACAACCAGTAATCGCCTTCCTCCCATCATGACTCAAGTAAACTTTGCCGCACAATGAACTTCTGGGCAGAACAGCAGTCTGCTTTTTATATTTTCATGAATTAATGAAATATAATTATGGATAGAAGTTCTGCCGGTATCAGTGATCAATACACAAGATCAGATAACGGTTACAACCAACCGAATGGCCATGCCCCTTCTTCAAGGCGTGGGCGATATAGACATGCCACAGTCAGACAGCGGGATAGTCACCCCCGCTCTACCCTGGGATGTAATGAATTTCACCATTCTTCTGCCACACGCCCTTCTCAATATTTAATGCACCGTTCAGTAAACTCTGCTCAAGATTTTAATGCCCTCATCAAACCAGAAATAATGGATGATCTGGTGAGGAAATCGCATCGTTTCGGTCATCGCTATGATGGGAGAGATCACGGCCTATATGCCAGTTCAGTTAAAAAATACACGTTAGCGGCTAAAAGACCGTTAAATCGAGGGGAACAAAGCCAGCTGATGGGTTTGCTGCAAAATTTCACAGCAACCCGGAGCTGGAATTGGCGAAGCCTGACGACAACAATGCACTCATTGACTTCAGCGGGTGTGTTTACCCTTCATAAACCCATGGATGCGCGAGTTAAGCGTACTCAAGCGGCCTTATTGTCAACGCTACTTGATGCAATAATATTTAACTGCAACCAAAAACATCCAGCCAGGGATATTGCCCCCCAGGCTGTCGCCAATCTTCTGTGGGCCATGGCAAAACTGGTGAACAACGGGCAGGAACGAACACCAGAGTTCAACGAGGCCGTGGCCGCCTTGTTGCCCCACGTGAACGCACAGAAAGCTCACTTTAAACCACAAGAAATCGCCAACCTGCTGTGGGCCATGGCGAAACTGGTGGACAACAAGCAGGAGCATACACCAGAGTTCAACGAGGCCGTGGCTGCGCTGTTGCCCCACGTGAACGCACAGAAAGACCAATTTATTCCTCAGCATATCGCCAACCTGCTCTGGGCCATGGCTAAACTGGTGGACAACAAGCAGGAACAGACACCAGAGTTCAATGAGGCCGTGGCTGCGCTGTTGCCCCACGTGAACGCACAGAAAGACCAATTTATTCCTCAGCATATCGCCAACCTGCTGTGGGCCATGGCGAAACTGGTGGACAACGGTCAGGAGCGGACACCAGAACTCAAAGAGACCGTAGCCGCGCTGTTACCCCGCGTGAACGCACAGAAAGCCCAGTTTAAAGTCCAGGGTATCGCCAACCTACTGTGGGCCATGGCGAAACTGGTGGACAATGGGCAGAAGCAGACACCTGAGCTCAACGAGACCGTAGCCGCGCTGTTGCCCCACGTGAACGCACAGAATGACCAGTTTAGTCCTCAGCATATCGCCAACCTGCTGTGGGCCATGGCGAAACTGGTGGACAACGGGCAGGAGCGGACACCAGAGCTCAACGAGGCCGTGGCCGCGCTGCTGCCCTACGTGAACGCACAGAAAGACCAATTTACTGCCCAGGGGATCACCAACCTGCTTTGGGCCATAGCGAAACTGGTGGACAACGGGCAGAAGCAAACACCAGTACTCAAAGAGACTGTGGCTACGCTGTTGCCCCAGGTAAACGCACAGAAAGCTCACTTTAAACCACAGGCTATCACCAACCTGCTGTGGGCCATGGCGAAACTGGTGGACGACGGGCAGTTGCAAACAACAGAGTTCCAAGAGCCCGTGGTCGTGCTGTTACCCTACGTGAACGCACAGAAAGCCAATTTTAACCCACAGGAAATCGCCAACCTGCTGTGGGCCATGGCGAAACTGGTGGATAACGGGCAGGAGCGGACACCAGGGCTCAAAAAGACCGTGGCCGCGCTGTTACCCTACGTGAACGCACAGAAAGCCAATTTTAACCCACAGGAAATCGCCAACCTGCTGTGGGCCATGGCGAAACTGGTGGACAACGGGCAGGTGCAGACGCCAGAGTTCAACGAGGCCGTGGCTGCGCTGTTGCCCCACGTGAACGCACAGAAAGCTAATTTTAAACCACAGGAAATTGCCAACCTGCTGTGGGCCATGGCGAAACTGGTGGACAACGGGCAGGACAGGACACCAGAACTCAAAGAGGCTCTGGTCGCGCTGTTGCCCCACGTGATTGCACAGAAAGCTAACTTTAAACCACAGGAAATCGCTAACCTGCTGTGGGCCATGGCGAAACTGGTGGACAGCAGGCAGGAGTGGTCACCAGCGCTCAAAGGGGCTGTGGCCGCACTATTGCCCCACATGTACGCACAAAAAGCTCACTTTAAGCCACAGGAAATCGCTAACCTGTTGTGGGCCATGGCGAAACTGGTGGACAGCAGGCAGGAGTGGTCACCAGCGCTCAAAGGGGCTGTGGCCGCACTGTTGCCCCACGTGTACGCACAAAAAGCTAACTTTAAGCCACAGGAAATCGCCAACCTGCTGTGGGCCATGGCGAAACTGGTGGACAACGGGCAGGTGCAGACGCCAGAGTTCAACGAGGCCGTGGCTGCGCTGTTGCCCCACGTGAACGCACAGAAAGCTAATTTTAAACCACAGGAAATTGCCAACCTGCTGTGGGCCACTGCGAAACTGGGTGAGCTCGTTGAGCTGAACATGGTTACATCCACGTTTGAATCGCTTGTCTACCGAATCAGTGAAAACCCTCAGCTCTCTCAGCAAGATATATTGATGTCTCTCTGGGGAGTCATGGTTTGGTGTGCCAGGTTGTCTCTGGTTCCCAATGCCAATAAAAATAACGTGCTTGAAAAGCACATGGATGACCTGTTTACTCGCCTGGAAAATACATCCCCAGAAAATGCAGAGGTTCAATCCATCATTGCCATGGCCGCAAGTTGGCTTGGGAGAGCGTGTCCGGTGGTCCCCCATTACGAGACAACCATTTCAAAAACCCAAGCCGACTTCCGTGATCAACTCCAATCATCTATTCCATCTTTGAAGATTGAAGAAGAAAAGAGTCTGAACTCATTACCTCCGGTTGACCTGCTACTGCCAGATCACAACATGGTGATTGAAGTTCAGGGCCCCTCTCATTACGCAGGTGGTGATTTCAACACCAGGAATAGTTCGACTCTGCTGAAAATCGCACTGCTGCAAAAAGCAGGATTTGAGGTCATTGAAATCCCGGCTAACCAGCTTTTGAGTAACGATTTAATGAAACCCTATATTGATCAAATAAAGATCAGGACAGGCATCCCGCCACAGGGTCATGGCTCTGTACCAGTTAAAAGAAGGCGGGCAGGTGCTGCATACGTGACTGGCGAAGAACATTTAGTAGAGCAAAGCAACCTGGCAAAGAGGAAGAAAACAAGTAGCCAGTAATCGCCTTCCTCCCATCATGACTCAAGTAAACTTTTCTGCAAAATGAACTTCTGAGCAGAACAGCAGTCTGCTTTTTATATGTTCATGAATTAATGAAATATAATTATGGATAGAAGTTCTACTGGTATCAGTGATCAATACACAAGATCTGATAACGGTTACAACCAGCCGAATGGCCATAGTCCTTCTTCAAGCCCCGGGCGGTACAGACATGCCACAGTCAGACAATGGGATAATCCCCCCCGCACTGCACCGGGTCGCAATGAATATTATCAGTCTTCTGGCACACGCTCTTATCAACATCTACAGTGCCGTTCAGTAAATTCTGCTCAGGATTTTAATGCCCTCATCAAACAGGAAATAATGGATGATCTGGTGAGTAAATCGAATCGTTTCGGTCATCGTTATGATGGGAGAAATCACGGGCAATATGCCAGTTCAATTAAAAAATACACGTCAGCGGCTAAAAGACCGTTAAATCGAACAGAACAAAGCCAGCTGGTGCGGTTGCTGCAAAATTTTACCGCAACCCGGAGCTGGAATTGGCGAAGCCTGACGACAACACTGCACTCATTTACTTCAGCGGGTGTTTTTACCCTTCATAAACCCATGGATGAGCGAGTTAAACTTACTCAGGCTAGCTTATTGTCAACGCTACTTGATGCAATAATATTTAACTGCAACCAAAAACTTCCAGCCAGGGATATTGCTACCCAGGCTATCGCCAACCTTCTGTGGGCCATGGCAAAACTGGTGAACAACGGGCAGGAAAGGACATCAGAGTTCAACGAGGCCGTGGTCGCTTTGTTACACCGCGTGAGCACACAACAAGCTGACTTTAAACCACAGGAAATCGCCAACCTGCTGTGGGCCATGGCGAAACTGATAGACAATGGGCATGAGCGAACACCAGAACTCAAAGAGGCCGTGGCGGCGCTATTACCCCACGTGAACGTCCACAAAGACCAATTTATTCCTCAGCATATCGCCAACCTGCTGTGGGCCATGGCAAAACTGGTAGACAACGGCTACAAGCAAACAGCAGAGCTCAAAGATGCTGTAGCCGCACTGTTGCCCCAAGTGAACGCACAGCAAGCTAACTTTAAACCACAGGAAATCGCCAACCTGCTGTGGGCCATGGCAAAACTGGTGAACAACGGGCAGGCGCGGTTACCAGAGCTCAAAGAAGCTGTGGACCCACTATTGGTTAACGTACAGAAAGCTAACTTTACACCACAGGAAATCGCCATCCTGCTGTGGGCCATGGCGAAACTGGTGGACAACGGGCAGGAGCAGACACCAAGTCTCAAAGAGGCCGTGGCCGCGCTGTTGCCACACATGAACGCACAGAAAGACCAATTTATTCCTCAGCATATCACCAACCTGCTATGGGCCATGGCGAAACTGGTGGACAACGGGCTGGAATCGACACCAGAGTTCAACGAGACCGTGACCGCGTTGTTACCGCAAGTGAACGCAAAGAAAGCGAACTTTAAACCACAGGAAATCACCAACCTGCTGTGGGCCATGGCGAAACTGGTGGACGACGGGCAGGAGCGGACACCAGATTTCAACAAGGCCGTGGTCGCGCTGTTGCCCCACGTGAATGTACAGAAAGACCAGTTTATTCCTCAGCATATCACCAACCTGCTGTGGGCCATGGCGAAACTGGTGGACAAAGGGCTGGAGCGAACACCAGGGCTCAAAAAGACCGTGGCCGCGCTGTTGCCCCAAGTGAACGCACAGAAAGCTAACTATAAACCACAGGAAATCACCAACCTGCTGTGGGCCATGGCGAAGCTGGTGGACAGCGGGCTGGAGCAAACACCAGAGCTCAAAGATGCTGTGGCCGCACTGTTGCCCCAAGTGAATGCACAGAAAGACCAATTTATTCCCCAGCATATCGCCAACCTGCTGTGGGCCATGGCAAAACTGGAGGACAACGGGTACGAACAGTCACCAGAGTTCAACGAAGCGGTGGCTACGCTGTTAACCTGCGTGATCGTACAAAAAGCTAACTTTAACCCACAGGAAATCGCCAACCTGCTGTGGGCCATGGCGAAACTGGTGGACAACGGACACGAGCAGACACCAGAGTTCAACGAAGCGGTGGCTGTGCTGTTGACCTGCGTAATCGTACAAAAAGCTAACTTTAAACCACAGGAAATCGCCAACCTGCTGTGGGCCATGGCGAAACTGGTGGACAACGGGCAGGAGCCAACACCAGGGCTCAACGAGGCTGTGGTCGCGCTGTTGCCCCTCGTGAACGCACAGAAAGACCAATTTAATGCCCAGGGTATTGCCAACCTGCTGTGGGCCACGGCCAAACTGGGTGAACTCATTGAGCTGAACCTGGCTACCTCTACGTTCGAATCGCTTGTCTGTAGAATCAGTGAGAACCCTCAGTTATCTCAGCATGATATATCGATGTCTCTCTGGGCCGTAATGGTATGCTGTGCCAGATTGGCTCTAGACTCCAATGCCCATAAAAATAACGTGCTTAAAAAGCACATGGATGACCTGTTCACTCGCCTGGAAAATACATCGCCAAACAATGAAGAGGAACAATCCATCATTACCATGGCTGCAAGTTGGCTTGGCAGAGCCTGTCTATTCGTTCGCCATTACCAGACAAACATTTCAAAAACCCAAGCCGACTTTCGCGATCAACTCCAATCATCTATTCCATCTTTAAAGATCGAAGAAGAAAAGAGTCTGAACTCATTACCTCCGGTTGACCTGCTTCTGCCAGATCACAACATAGTGATTGAAGTTCAGGGCCCCTCTCATTACGTAGGTGGTGATTTCAACACCAGGAATGGTGCGACTCTGCTGAAAATCGCACTGCTGCAAAAAGCAGGATTTGAGGTCATTGAAATCCCGACTAACCAGCTTTTGAACAACGATTTAATGAAACCCTATATTGATCAAATAAAGATCAGGACAGGCATCCCGCCACAGGGTCATGACTCTGTATCACTTAAAAGAGGGTGGACAGATGCTGCATACGAGACTGGTGAAGAACATTTAGCAGAGCGAAGCAACCCGGCAAAGAGGAAGAAACAGGCAGCCAGTAATCGCCTTCCTCCCATCATGACTCAAGTAAACTTTTCTGCAAAATGAACTTCTGGGCAGAACAGCAGTCTGCTTTTTATATTTTCATTAATTAATGAAATATAATTATGGATAGAAGTTCTGCTGGTATCAGTGGTCAATACGCAAGATCAGGTAACGGTTACAACCAACCGAATGGCCATGCCCCTTCTTCAGGGCGTGGGCAATATAGACATGCCACAGTCAGACAGCGGGATAGTCACCCCCGCTCTACCCCGGGATGTAATGAATTTCACCATTCTTCCGGCACACGCCCTTCTCAATATCTAATTCACCGTTCAGTCAACTCTGCTCAAGATTTTAATGTCCTCATCAAACCCGAAATAATGGATGATCTGGTGAGTAAATCGCATCGTTTCGGTCAACGCTATGATGGGAGAGATCACGGCCTGTATGCCAGTTCAGTTAAAAAATACACGTTAGCGGTTAAAAGACCGTTAAATCGAGGGGAACAAAGCCAGCTGATGCGTTTGCTGCAAAATTTCACAGCAAGCCGGAGCTGGAATTGGCGAAGCCTGACGACAACACTGCATTCATTGACTTCAGCGGGTGTTTTTACCCCTCATAAACCCATGGATGAGCGTGTTCAGCTCACACAGGCTGCCTTATTATCGACGCTATTGGATGCGATAATATTCAAGTGCAACCAAAAACCTGAAGGCAGTGAGATTGGCACTCAGGAAATCGCTAACTTGCTGTGGGCCATGGCGAAACTGGTGGACAACGGGCAGGAGCGGACCGCAGGGCTCAAAGAGGCTGTGGCCGTGTTGTTGCCCCACGTAAACGTACAGAAAGATCAATTTGTTCCTCAGGCTATCGCCAACCTGCTGTGGGCCATAGCGAAACTGGTGGACAAAGGGCTGGAGCAAACATCAGAAATCAATGAGGCCGTGGCCGCGCTGTTGCCCCACGTGAACACACAGAAACCTGACTTTAAACCACAGGGGATCGCCAATCTGCTGTGGGCCATGGCGAAACTGGTGGACAACGGACAGGAGCAGACACCAGGGCTCAAAGAGGCAGTGATCGCGATGTTGCCCCAGGTGAATGCACAGAAAGACCAATTTATTCCTCAGCATATCGCCAACCTGCTGTGGGCCATGGCGAAACTGGTGGACAATGGGCAGGAGCGGACACCAGATTTCAACAAGGCCGTGGTCGCGCTGTTGCCCTGCGTGAACGCACAGAAAGACCAGTTTATTCCTCAACATATCGCCAACCTGCTGTGGGCCATAGCGAAACTGGTGGACAAAGGGCTGGAGCGGACACCAGGCCTCAACGGGGTCGTGGCCGTGCTGTTGCCCCAAGTGAACGCACAGAAAGCTGACTTTAAACCACAGGAAATCACCAACCTGCTATGGGCCATGGCGAAGCTGGCGGACAGCGGGCTGGAGAAAACACCAGAACTCAAAGATGCTATGGCCGCGCTGTTGCCCCATGTGAATACACAGAAAGACCAATTTATTCCCCAGCATATCGCCAACCTCCTGTGGGCTATGGCGAAACTGGTAGACAACAGGTACAAGCAGACACCGGAGTTCAACGAAACCGTGGTTGTGCTGTTGACCTGCGTGATCGTACAAAAAGCTAACTTTAAACCACAGGAAATCGCCAACCTGCTTTGGGCCATGGCGAAACTGGTGGACAATGGGCAGGAACAGTTATCAGGGCTCAACGAAGCTGTGGTCGCGCTGTTGCCCTGCGTGATCGTACAAAAAGCGAACTTTAACCCACAGGAAATCGTCAACCTGTTGTGGGCCATGGCGAAACTGGCGGATAACGGGCAGGAGCAGACACCAGGGCTCAACGCGGCTGTGGTCGCGCTGTTGCCCCTCGTAAACGCACAGAAAGACCAATTCAATGCCCAGGGTATTGCCAACCTGCTGTGGGCCACGGCCAAACTGGGTGAACTGATTGAGCTGAACCTGGCTACCTCTACGTTCGAATCGCTTGTCTATCGAATCAATAAGAACCTGCAGTTTTCTCAGGAAGAAATATCGATGTCTCTCTGGGGAGTAGTGGTATGCTGTGCCAGGTTGGCTCTAGACTCCAATACCAATAAAAATAATGTGTTTGAAAAGCACATGGATGAACTGTTTACTCGCCTGGAAAATACCTCGCCAGGTAAAGAAGATGATCAATTCATCATGTTCATGGCCGCAAGTTGGCTTGGCAGAGTCTGTCCGGTCGTTCGCAATTACGAGACAGCCATCTCAAAAACCCAGGCCGACTTCCACGATCAACTCCAATCGTCTATTCCATCTTTGAAGATTGAAGAAGAAAAGAGTCTGAACTCATTGCCTCCGGTTGACCTGCTTTTGCCGGATCACAATATTGTGATTGAAATTCAGGGACCATATCATTACGTGGGTGGTGATTTCAAAACCAGGAAGGGTTCGACTCTGCTTAAAATCGCACTGCTGCAAAAAGCAGGATTTGAGGTCATTGAAATGCCGGCTAACCGGCTTTTGAACAAAGATTTAATGAAACCATATATTGATCAAATAAAGCTCAGTATAGGCATCCAGCAACAGGGGCATGACTCTGTTTCACTTAAAAGAGGGTGGACAGATGCTGCATACGTCACTGCCGAAGGACATTCACAAGAGCAAACCAGCCCGGCAAAGAGGAAGAAAACAAACAGTCAGTAATTGCCTTCCTCCCATCATGACTCAAGTAAACTTTTCCGCACAATGAACTTCTGAGCAGAACAGCAGTCTGCTTTTCATATTTTCATGAATGAATGAAATATAATTATGGATAGAAGTTCTGCTGGTATCAGTGGTCAATACACAAGATCAAATAACAGTTACAACCAACCGAATGGCCCTGCCCCTTCTTCAGGGCGTGGGCAATATAGACATGCCACAGTCAGACAGCGGGATAGTCACCCCCGCTCTACCCCGGGATGTAATGAATTTCACCATTCTTCCGGCACACGCCCTTCTCAATATCTAATTCACCGTTCAGTCAACTCTGCTCAAGATTTTAATGTCCTCATCAAACCCGAAATAATGGATGATCTGGTGAGTAAATCGCATCGTTTCGGTCAACGCTATGATGGGAGAGATCACGGCCTGTATGCCAGTTCAGTTAAAA
>NZ_JBLYNV010000091.1:0-13358 GCF_049310165.1 Endozoicomonas sp. ALE010
TGCTTAAGAAAGGGAAATAGTTACGTTACCGTTACGATTCTGGTGTCGTGAACATGAATTCTGGAGTCGTGAACGCGATTCTGGAAATCGGCCAAAAATGTTCACGATCAGCCAGAATCCATGTTCACGCCTGGCCAGAATTCGTGTTCACGCTTTGCCAGAATGAGCGTTCACGATTAGCCAGAATATGCAAGAACTACAAGCGTCTTGTGGTTGCTACAAACTTTTTTGCAAATAAAGATGCCAGCAGCTACTCAGACCTTCCACTGGAAACGGTTTCTACCATGATGGAGACAGAGATCAGCAAGCTGAAACGCTTCACGATCGTATCCCGCCATCTCGGCCAGAAAGGCAAAGCAGCTGAGAAACGTTTTCAGGATATGGGCACAACTGATGCCTTGTCGCGCATGCGCTTTGGTAAAGGCCTGAATGCCGATTACGGGCTGGTAGCCGGTGTTTCTGCTGTGAAGGAAGAGTATAACCGCGTTGACCATAACGAAGTCCTGTACATAATCCGCGTTGATTATCAGCTGATTGATTTCCAGACAGATGAAATTATTGAAGCGGATTCCGCAGAAGGCCGTGCCATTCGCACCCTGTTCCGCTTGCCAAGCGGTAAGGTGATTGGTGGTTTCGATCAAGAACAAGAGCAGGATGCACTGAACCAGGCATCCATTAACGCTCTTAAAATCGTTGCAAATAAAATCGGTAATAAACTGCCAATTGGAGGACAGGTCGTTGGTTTTAGAGGCAGTAATTTCCAAATCGATAAAGGCTATGAAAGCGGTTTCATGGGCAAACAGATCGTAACTCTTTACATGTCTGATATGGGGGTGGATCTGCCATTGGCTATTGCTGAAGTCACTCCTGGGGCCGATGCCAGTCGCGGTAAAATTATACGCTGGTCTAATGATCCTGATGTTCAGGACCTGGTCGCTGAAATCAAAGCTGATCCACTCTTCTTCAAAAAGAACGAGCTGTTTGCCGTATCCAACGGTATGCCGCTACCTCCAGAATGGGAAGATAACTACAAGGACTGAGCAGTATGCGCAGTACGAAAATCCTTACTGCCCTGGTAATGGTCTTTGCTCTGTCTGGTACTCCGGGGGTAGCAGCTTCGGCTGTTACTCTTGGTCAGTCACATACGTTATATTTTGACAAGTATGCGGCCAGCAAAACAGGCATTATCGTCGACTCCGGCATAGTTTTTTCTACGGTGATTCTTCCGTATGGAAGAGATACATCCAGAAATTCGGCTAAAGCCAAAGCGATGATTTCTGCATGGCAGCAGATCACAGAGCATTACCAGCTACAAGCCCTCTCATCTTCAACAGGTAGCTCCTCTCTTGACCAGGCTCTGATCAGACAGCGCGACATCCGGCTGAAAAAGCTTCCATCCCGTATTCTGGTGAACCGCCCGGAAGGAGAGAGCTACCGCTATGTTCTGGCAGCTAATGAAGAAGATATCAAAAGGTTGATCACGGCCAGCAAAAATGAAGACATAAGCACGGAAGATATCACCACACTATTACATCAGCTGGATGCCGGTCAGCATTACCACTATCTGGGGAAGATCTTTTCGGAATTTGGGTTGCAGGAGATTGCACTGCAGTGGGAAAAGAAAGAACTGTTAAAAAAATACTGCCTGGCAAACTATTACCAGCCATCGCAGCAGCCTTTTCTCGAAAGGCAGAGACTGTTGGCATTGCAGGCTGACAACTCACCTGCGTTGGATTGGCTCTGCGAACTCCCCGCCAGCGCCTATGTCATTGATAACCACCTGAAACAAAAATCTCTATCTGAGACAACCATTCTTGCTTTTGAGAGTACAGCCTTGCCTGCACGCGCGCCAAATGCTATTGCACAGATTAAGGAAAACCAGCAAAAGAATCCCCTTGCCTACCTGCACAAACTACCTGGCCAACTGAATCTTGCCAGCCCTTATTCGGCCGCTCTGAGCCTGCCCGGACATATTCTGTTCAGTAACACATTCAGTGATCAGCCAGCCCAGGCCTTTATCGATGCCAAAGTCCTTTTTGAACAGGGTAGAGAACTTGACACAATCATCTCTCTGCTAAAAGAAAGCATCAATAGCTCACCTCGTCATCAGGAGAGCTGGCAGTATCTGGGAGCAGCCTTAATCGCAAGGCAAAATTGGCCGGAAGCTGCTGCTGTTTATTTACAGTGGATCGCTCTTGAACCCAGCAACCTGGAAGCTATTTCACGTTACACAGAATCTCTTCACCGCATGGGATTAAAGCAGGAAGCATCCCGGTTCGTTTCTTATCTGCAACTGTATGCCGCAATAAATAAATTTGCTTATAACACTATCCAAATTATTGAGAACAAACCATGAGATATCTCTTTAAAGCCACACTACTGGCACTGGCTGTCTCTTCAGCAGTACACGCTGTAGAGTTTAAACCCGAAGCGGCTTCGCCAGAAGTCACTGCTGTTTCTGTCCAGCCACAAATCGTCGAAACACCTGCCACAGCCGTTACCACTCAGCTGCAAACCATGCCTGCACAGTCCGCTGCTGCAGTTGATGCGATGGATCTTGCTTATCAATTTCTGGATAAAGGTGGGGTGCTTGAGGGCTGGAACAGCGATAAAAGAGTATATGTCGCTCTAAGCGAAGCTATTTTTGACTCGGAAGATCCATCTTATGATGACAGTTTCATCATTAAGCGTTCTCTGAAATCCATGGAAGCATCTCTGGATGCGAAACGATCCATTATTCAGTACATCTATACTGATATGTCAGCAGCAGATCGTGTCAGCACCCCGGGTACAGACCTTAATGTTGAGTTCAAAGACAAACTTGAAAATTTGGAAAGAAAAGCTGCTGCTCAGAGGGGGCGAGTAGCCAAACTGTTGGAAGTTATGGATGCCAAAGAAGCACAAATGCTCCGAGGTGTCACCTTTGGTGATAGACCGATGCATTGATGGAAGCTGCTATCAAAAAGCTGGATGGGCACTTCGATAAGGGTGAAATCGCTGCTGACAAGCAAGCCCAATATGAGCAGGCCAAAGCCAATTATCAGGAGGCCATGTCTGAACATGAAAGTACCATGAACGAGCTGGACCAACTGGCAGGCAGTGTCACAGGTGAAGCCTACAGTATGGCTGAAGCCGTTTCCAAAATGCCTCTGTATGGTGCCATTACCGCTGCTCAGTTTGAATCATGGGATGACATTAAGCAACAGTATAAAGTTGCCATGGTGACCGTCTGGTCTCCAAAACAAGAGGAGATGATACGGGCTCTGCTTTCAGGTGAAGCAATGACGCTTCCCAAAGGGAAACAAAATCTGGCTGATTATATACGCAGCCAGGACTGGTCTACCGCTACAGGGGGGCGCAAGTTCCGTGATAGTTCTGGTAATTTCCATATTCTTGGCATAGCTGCCAGCCCTGTTGGCAGTAGCTCTTCTTCTGAACGAAAAGCCCGTGGTATCGCTGAACTGATGGCACGTAAACAAGTGGCTACAGCCCTTTATGCGGACGTTGCTGCCTATGAAAAAGCCGAGCAGGCAATGACGACCATGAGTAGTAGTGGCGGAAAGGACGTCAGCATTGCTGCGGAAAGCTTTACCAGCGAGCTTAGCCAGAGCATCGAAAATCGCGCTGTCCAAGGTCTATCCAAGCGTTTTGGCAGGCGTGTGACCCACCCGCTTTCTGGCCAGGATATTTACGTCAGCATTTACTCCATTGATACATCCAGTGTTGTTAATGCCAGGCTTATGCAGGCCAGCCAGTACCAAACCAAAGTACTGGACATTCAATCACAGCAGCAACTCAAAGGCACTAAAGACGGTTTGGACCAATCTGTTCGCATTGCTGAAAGCAGCAAGGCTGTTTATAACCAAGCCGAGAGAGAAGCTGCCAGCAGCAATCGTGTCGTTCCTCCCGTAGCGACACAGCAACCTGTGAAGCAGCAGGTTCCCGTTCAAAACACACAAGGTACGGCTACCTCCGGCGCTTATACCGGAGGCGGCAATGCCGATGCAGAAGACGCATTTGGTTGGTAAGGAGGGCCGTTAACTAATGAAACGTTGGGCTCTCATTCTGGCAGCACTTCTGATGTTGCCAACATTAGCCAATGCTTCTCTTGAGAAAACTGTGTCCAAAATGCTGGCTAATAACCAGTATATGGGCATGGTGAATGACAATGAGCTTGGACGTACCGTGATCGCAATTGGTCTCGGTATGCACCGTAAAGCCAATGTTGCTCAAGAGATAGCACGGCAGGATGCCATGAAATCTCTGACGGCTTATCTTAAAGGGGAACGGATTTCCTCTGTAGAGCGGGCCAGTCAATCCTGGAAAGGTGATACAGTACTCGAAGAGTACTACACCTCATTGACCAGCAATGTTGAAGGTACTCTGAAAGCCGCATGGAATTTTAATACCGGTGAGCATGATGGTATGACCTATAACGTAATGGTTATTTCAGAACGTAGCGGTGATTTCTCTGAATTGTTTGAAGAGCAAGATAGCATTGTTGAAGCCCGTGGTGTTGCGTCCTTGTCATCAGGTGTGGAAGCTGCACGCACGACAGCGTTGAATAATGCTTTGCGCAGTGCTGTCGAACAGTATGGCGGGGTGCAAATGGCCTCCAAAACAACGGTTGAAAACGCAGAAGCCTTGAGAGCAAAACTTTCAACGGTTTCCTCTGGCCATGTGCAGCGCTATACGGTGATCAAGGAGTACCAGGAAGGAAACAACTACTTCATCATCATCAGTGCCGAGGTAAGTGACTCTCCTCCTGACGGTCAGCAGCAGATTCTCGCTATTCAGGAAAATATGGGGCGACCATCCTTTGCAATTCAAACGGACAGACCTGAGGTTGATCGCCTGATGCGCGAACTTCTGGCGACCAGTGGTTTTGAGGTTTCGTCCTCGCCCAATAGTGCTCGATACACCATCAAGACTGACATCAGCAAGTATGAGTATAAGGCAATGGGAGGTATGACCGGACTGCAGACGACCATTAAAGTCCGTATTACTGACCGCTTCAGTAGCGATGATTTGATTAACGTATCCAGTGATCCAAACAATAGCGTTGAAATTTCTGACTCGGCCACTATTCGGGAACAAAACTCTCTGAGTTATGCCATGGAAGATTTGCAGCCAAAGCTCACCAGTGCAATAAAGAAGCAGTTTATCAGCCAGTTCAACAACGGAAGCAAAATTCAGGTAACACTGAAAAATTTCGATCGTATGCGGGATGTTGATGAACTACGGGCTTGTCTGGAAAGCCTGCCTCTTACCAAATCTGTGAGTGTTCAGCCCATACAGAATCGCAGTGCCAACTATGAGGTTATATATCTGGGTGATCCTGCCAGCCTTCAGCTGGACATTCTCAAACAGTCCCGTTCTTTCAGCTTGAGAGGGCTCAAGGCCAAAAATACGGATACCAGGGCCGTTGTTCTGTCTTTTTAGCTGTCTTGTTAACTTTATTTAAGCCCCGCAGCAGGCAGCGGGGCATCCAAATGGTTCAGATTCTGGTGGGAATGAGGACACATTGCCGAATTCAGTGATCACTCAGAAGAAGAGTTTCACAAAAAACTGGGTGGTGTACTGATCAGAATTGCCGCGATAATTCAGGCCAAATGACCACTCATAATCCACTTGATATTCTGCTCCGGCAGTGAAGAAGCCGGTATTGTCATCTTCGTCCCGGTCATAGTATTGCTGAATATAGCCGGAATTCAGCCAGAGGCCTTGTTCCAGGTGATAACGGGCGCTGACCGACGCTGTGTAGGCTGTGACTTTATCCTTTACCTCATCCGCATCCACAGACAGGCCGTTTCTGAGTCGGCCACTGGTGACCGATGGAATGACATGGAATCTGTCCGTTGGCTTTAATAACAGGCTGGCTCCGGCAAAGTAGGAGCTGCCATCAATCTCGACATTACTGGCAACATCATCTTTATCAATGCGGCCGTAGGCGTATCCTGCGTTCAGGATGACGGGTATGGATGGGACTTTATAGGCACCATTGACGAACCAGGTGGTTCCATCGAAGTTTTGCGTGCCCTGATTCTGATTATTGTAACCAAAGCCGGTATTAATAAATGTATAGTTATAGTCATTACCTGCGAATGCCATAGCTGAAGTGGAAAACAGTAATGAAATTAACAATATGCGAAAGGTCATCGGTTTAATCCCTGGTTTGCCGGGAGAGTTGTCAGTTAAGTAGCTAACCATATGAAATCATATATTTCTGACTCCTTGTTCAGGCACTCCCGGCAACTGCTCCTGCGTTGCTCTAGCTCCTGCATCCATGCAGTCGTGCTTCGTTACAACTCCGGTCACATAGCTACGGCTATGCTCCCTCCGTTGTGCCTCGCATAGCACCTGCCCAAGTAGCCAGAAATATATGATTCCATATGGCCAGCTACTTAATAGGGGAGACGTGGTAAGAGAAATACCTGCCACTTTGGTCTATTCGTTTAGAGTGTTATTTTTTCAAAAAGTTCATCGAGCTGAGTTTATTCGATCTTCTTCAGGATGCATCATCTCAAGCAGTGTCGTAATAAATGCCTTCCTTTTGATCTGGTAGCCATTAACCTGTGGAGCTGTTGATAGCCAGCCGTTAACCCTTTGCTCAAAATCATGACGGCAAACATGGCCAGTCAATTTCATTTGCAGATGCTCAGTCAGTGCATGCAGGCGTTGTTGTTCAAGCGTGGTGGCCGAACCGTCATTTGTCCCGGATCTGCCTTCAGAGTGCAGAGCGATAAACTGCCTGGCTTTATTCAGGGTAAGCAGGCAGCGTAGAAGTAAGCCATAAATACGTTCATCGGTATTTTGGGGGCTATTAAAAAGAAGGGTACGGGGGACGTCAAATACCGGCCCGTTTTGCAATTGCTCTGTCAGCGGATCAAGGTTCTCAGCAAGGTATTCCAGCGTATCATTGAGCAATCGGGTTTCTTCAGCAAACGACAAACACCATACCGGCCTGGCAACGCCGGGAACCTCAACGGCCAATCCTGTTGTATTTTGGGCTACCCTGGCGTCAACACTGACCTGAAACCCCAATGCCCTGGTCGCCAGATCACCATCTTCAAGGTCAATATTGTAGGCACCTGGCAGTTGAATCGCCGGACATCCCGGGACTGGTGAGATGATGATGCTTTTGGGGATGTCTGAATCCCTGTCGGTGTTTAGCGCCTGCAGCTTGGCAAGGAGTGTTCTGGTTGATTTTTCTGTCGTGCAGATAATGTCAATATCATTAAATACTGAGCAGAGGTTCTGTAAAAAACGGGCGTAAGAACCGGTAATCAGAATGGCTGGATCGTTATAAGAACCATTGATTTCCTGAATAATTTCCAGCACTTTCAGCGTTAGCGGAGTTAACTGTCGGGTCGACTTGTCCGGAACATCCGATCCGCCTGTTGTTAACGGTGGCTCCATAGTTTGAGCCGCACTGGCGGTCACTGCCCGGGTGGCGCAGGTATTTTCTGTTTCATCCCGGTATTCCCTGACCTGATAAGGGCGTTGGCATTCCTTCCCGGGACTGGCAACGGATACCGCTACCGTGTTTGTTCGTTCAAACAATAAATTATCCATTATATTGGCTTCAGGACTGTATTGTTCAAACCAGCGGCCTAAAGCATGCTGCCAGTTGCTTCTTTTATGAAAATTCTGGAGGCACTCCAGAACCTGATGCCTGTGGATTTGTCGTCCATCAACAGGCTGGCCCCTGACATAGCAGTACGCCAGGAAGAAAAAATGCAGGCGTGCGTTCTGAAATGAGCGCTTCAGTGTTTTGATGGATTGCGATACCTGTTGTGCTGACACTCTCTGATGATCAATGGTCAATTCATTCTGCATCGCTATGAATTTCAATATGCATTGCAGTCGTTGCTGCTCATCTTTGACCGGTACGCTGTTTAAGATTTGCCAGGCCTTTTGCATGATATCCTGGGCTTCACTGGTTTCATCGCACTTATGAGATTGTCTCAGCTTTTTAATCAGATATCTGGTTTGCCCTGAAGAATGGTCCCCGGGTGCTGCATCAAACGCTGCTAATACCTGCCGGTTATCCAGGTAGTTGCCATGCAATTTTCTGGCATTCAATGCCAGCAGAGAGTAGAAAATCGCTCTTTCGAGCAACCAATTGCCACTTTCATAATCCCGGATCACCGCTTCCGGTGTCACCTGTCGGCCATTCAATGGCAGGCCTCTCAGGCAACATTCGGCCTTGAAGCGCACTGTGGCCAGTTGGCCATCCGGACTATCCGGGAACTCCATAACCACCTCATCCGCTGTGACCTGCCTGCCTCCCAACGTCAGGCCCCTCAGGCAACATTGTTGCTTAAATCGTGCCAGCGCCAGTGGTGCCCTGGCGGCCTGAAAGTCCCTAACAACAGTATCCGGCGTGACCCGCTGGCCATTCAACGGCAGGCTTTTCAGGCAACATTCTGCTTTGAAGCGCGCCAGCTCCAGCGTTGCCCTGGCTGCCTGATAAGCCTTAACCACCGCACCCGGTGTGACCTGATGGCCATGTAATGCCAGGCCTTTCAGGCAACATTCCGCTTTGAAGCGTGCCAGCGGGAGTGTTGCATTGATTTCCAGGCACCCCTTAACCACCGTATCCGGTGTCACCTGCTGGCCATTTAACAGCAGGCCGCTCAGGCAACATTGTTCCTTAAAGCGCATTATTCCCAGTCTGCCTTCCGGGTCATCCGGGAAACTCTCAATCACCGTATCCGGTGTGATCTGTTGGCCATTCAGCAGCAGGCCCTTCAGGCAACATTCCTCTTTGAACCGTGCCAGTTCCAGTGTTGCTTTGGCTGCCTGATAACTCTTCACCACCGCATCCGGTGTGAGTAGCAGGCCATTCACTGCCAGGCCCTTCAGACAACATTCCGCCTTGAAGCGTGCCAGCCCCAGTCTGCCTTCCGGACTATCCGGGAAATCCTCAATTACTGCAGCCGCTGTGACCTGCTGACCATTCAGGGTCAGGCTTTTCAGGCAACATTGTTCCTTAAAATGCGCCACCCCCAGTTTGCCTTCCGGACCATCCGGGAAATCCCTGACCACGGTATCCGTCCTGACAGGTTGGCCATTCAAGGTCAGGTTCCTCAGGCAGCATTCCGCCTTGAAGCGCGCTATCGCCAGTTGGCATTTGTTATTTCGACCTGGTTCCCGATTGAATTCCTGAATAACCTGATCCGGCGTTACTTTTCTATTGTTATGCAGAATGTTTTGTAAGCAGAGTCTTTGCAGGAAGAAGCCACCTCTGAGCGAGGTCGTATCATTGCCATAGGCTCTAAGCACATCAGCTGAGGTGATTTGACGTCCGTGTAGTGGTGTTTTTTTCCAAAAGGCATTCTCAATACGCCTGGCCTCACCCATGGTGGAGGCTGTGCTTCTATGGCAGCGATGGCTGGAGATTCTTTTACCGTTAAATGTATTTGTGGAGCAGTCAGGCATCCTGCCTGAACCGGTTTGTCGGTCAGCCCGGGCAGCAGACTTTGGGTAGAAGTCGGTTGAAGTGGGTGCTTTCAGAATAAAACCCTGCGCACTTGGCATGTAAATACCACCGTTTGACCTCAGAGTGATTGTTAGGTTCCATTTAAGGTGTGCCAAGCCATGGTCATCACCTGATTTGCCACAACAAATCTATAATTATTGATGAGGATTAGTATCGATAACAGTTTTGGTTAGCTACTTATGCAGGATGCATCATCGCAAGCAGTGTTTTGGTAAAGTCCTTCTTCTGGAGCTGATGATCATTAACAGGCTGAGTTGTCGATAGCCAGTGGTTAATTGTGTGTTCAAAGCCATGACGGTAAACATGGCTATGTAATTTCGCTTGTAGATTTGCAGCGAGTGTATGCAGGCGCTGTTGTTCTTTTGCCTGCGGGGTAGTCTGGCCGTCAGGTTTTCCGGGTTTTTCTGCAGAGTGCAGGGCGATAAACTGCCTGGCTTTATTCAGGGTAAGCAGGCAGCGCATAAGCAAACCATAAATACGTTCATCGGTGTTTTGGGGCGTGTTAAAAAGCAGGGTTCGAGCTAAGCCAAATATCGCTCCTTTTTGCAATTGTTCTGTTAGCCTGTCAAGGTTCCTGGCAAGGTATTCCAGCGTATCGTTCAGTAACCGGGTTTCTTCCGTAAACGACAAACACCATACCGGCCTTTCAACGCCGGGAACGTGAATAGCCAGTTGTGCGGTATTTTCATGGGCTACTCTGACATCAATACTGACGTGAAGCTCCATTGCTTTCCTCCCCAGATCACCGGCTTTAAGTTGAATATTGTAGGCGTGTGGCAGTTTAATGGCCTGACATCCCTCGATTGGCCAGATGGTGACGCTTTTGGCGATTTCAGAATCCCAGTCGGTGTTCAGTGCCTGCAGCCTGTCAAAGAGTGTTCTGGAGGACGCTTCTTCCGTGCAGACAATGTCAATATCATTAAATGATGAGCAGAGATTCTGTAAAAAACGTCCGTAAGAACCGTTAATCAGCAGAGGGGGGATGGTATAAGAACTATTGATTTCCTGAATAATCTCCAGTGTTTTCAGTGTTAGCGCATTTAATCGTGGAACCGGCTTGTCCGGGATGCCTGTTTTTAACCTTTGCTTCAGGGTTTCAGCCATATAGACGGCAAATGTCTGGTGGGTGGAAGCGGTTTCTGTTGTATCCCGATATTCCCTGAGCTGGCAGGGGAGTGAGCCTTCCTTGCCCGGATTGGCAGCGAATACCTCTGCCGATGTTGTGCTTCGCTCAGAACGCTCGATAACGGGAATCACGTCGGGCAGGTGTTCTCCATGCTTATGTCCGGTGTTCTCGCTGTTAACGGCAACAGAAGCTTCCTGTTGACTGGCAAAGGTTGTATATCGGTGAGGACTGTCACTCCCCTGAGCATCGAGTAACTCATCCATTACACAGGCTTCGGAGCTGCATTCTTCAAACCAGCAGTTTAAAGCATGGCGCAGCCTGCTTCCTTCAAGAAAACTTTTAAGATACCTGATTACCTGATCCTTATGAATGTGCTGTCTGCCAATAGACTGTCTCGTGATACAGCAGTGCGCCAGAAAGAAGAAATGCAGGCGTGAATTCTTAAATGAGCGCCTCAGTGTTTTGATGGCATGGAATACCTGTTTTGCAGACACTTCCTGTTGATCAATTGTCCATTTATTCTCCATGGCCATGAATTTCAATATACATTGCAGTCGAGATTGCTCATCGTCTTTGACTGGCACTTTGGTTAAGATTTGCCAGGCCTGTTGAAGTATCTCCTGACCTTTGCTGGTTTCATCGTACCGGTGGGATTGCTGCAACCTTTGAACCAGATACCTGGTTTGCCTTGAAGTATGATCTCCGGGTATATCATTAAACGCTGCCAATACCTCCTCGTTATCCAGATATTTGCCATTCAGTTCTCTGGCATTCAATGCCAGTAGCGAATAAAAAATAGCTCTTTCGAGCAACCTGCCACCGCGTTCATAATCCTTAACCACGGCATCCGGTGTGACCTGTCGGCCATTCAACAGCAGCCCTTTCAGGCAACATTCCGATTTGAAGCGAGCCAGCTCCAGTGTTGCCCTGATTGCCTGATAACCACTGGCTACGGAATCCGGTGTGACCTGCTGGCCATTCAACAGCAGCCCTCTCAGGCAACAGTCCGCTGTGAAGCGCGCCACCCCCAGTTTGCCATCCGGACTGTCCGGGAAACTCTTAACCACCTCATCCGGTGTGACCTGGTCACCATTGAGCTTCAGGTCCTTCAGGCAGCAGTCTGCTTTAAAGCGTGCCAGTTCAAGTATTGCCCTGATGGCCTGATAATCCCCGACTACTTCCTCCGGTGTGACCTGCAGGTTATTCAAACACAGCCCCCTCAGGCAGCATTCTGCTTTAAAGCGCGCCAGCGCCAGTTTTGCTTTGGCTGCCTGGTACGCTTCGGCCACTGAATCCGGAGTGACTGGCTGGCGATTCAACGCCAGGCCTCTGAGACAACATTGTTCCTTAAAGCGCGCCAGCTCGAGTGTTGCCCTGACTGCCAGATAACCCTTAACCACGGCATCCGGTGTGACCTGCTGGCCATTCAACGTCAGGCCCCTCAGGCAACATTCCGCCTTGAAGCGCGCGATACCCAGTCTGCTTTCCCGACCACCCGGGAAACCCTTAATCACCGCATCCGGTGTGACCGGCTGACCATTCAACGCCAGGCCCCTCAGGCAACATTCCGCTTTAAAGTGCGCTTGGCCCAGTTTGCCTGCCGGACTGCCCGGGAAATCCCTGACCACCTCGTCCGGGGTGACCCGGTTGCCAGCCAGTGTCAGGCCTCTCATACAGCATTCCGCTTTGAAGCGCGCCAGCTCCAGTGTTGCCCTGGTGGCCTGATAATCCTTAACCACCGCATCCGGTGTGACCAGCTGGCCATCCAGCGTCAGGCCACGCAGACAACATTCTGATTTAAAGCGCGCGCTCCCCAGTTTGCCCAACGGATTATCCGGGTAATCCCTGATCACCTCATCCGGTGTCACTTGCCGACCATTCAACGGCAAGGACTTCAGGCAACATTGCTCCTTAAAGCGTGCCAGCTCCAGTGGTGCTTTGGCCGCCTGATAATCTTTAATTACCTCACTCTGGCTGACCGGCTGGCCGTTCAATGGCAGGTTCTTCAGGTAGCATTCTGCTTTGAAGCGTGCTCTCCCCAGTTTGCCTTCCGGGCTATTCGGGAAATCCATAAACACCTCATCCGGTGTGACCAGCAGGTCATGCAGCGGCAGGCCTTTCAGATAGTAGTCCGCTTTGAAGCGTGCGATCCCCAGTTTGCCCTCCGGACTATTCGGGAAAGCTTTAACTACCTGCTCCAGTGTGACCTGCTGGTCATTCAAAAGCAGGCCCCGCAGGCAACATTCTGCTGTGAAGCGCGCCAATCCCAATATTTCCCTGGCTGCCTGAAAATCCTTAACCACCTCATCCGGTGTGATCTGTTCCCCATTCAGCGGCAGCTCCCTCAGGCAACAGTGTTCCTTAAAGCGTGCCAGCTCCAGTGCTGCCCTGGTGTCCTGAAAATCCTTAATCACTGACGCCGGTGTGATCCGATGGCCATTTATCGGCAGGCTCCTCAGGCAGCATTCCGCTTTGAAGCGCGCTTTTGCCAGTTTGCCTTCCGGGCTATCCGGGAAATCCTTAAACGCCGCACCCGTTGTCACCTGCTGGCCATTCAACGGCAGGTTCCTCAGACAACATTCCGCTTTAAAGTGCGCCATTTCCAGTTTTGCGTTGGCGGCCTGAAAACCCTTCAACACCGTATCCGGTGAGACTTGCTGGCCATTCAACGGCATGCCTTCCAGGCAACATTCTTCTTTAAAGCGTACTATGCCCAGCTTTCCTACC
>NZ_JBLYNV010000092.1:0-13201 GCF_049310165.1 Endozoicomonas sp. ALE010
CTGGATTGTCTGAGAATATTCGATCTGCAATGTTGGCAGTCATGAGCAGAGCAAAAATATGAACTATGGTGCATCTGATGCGACCACCCTGGTAATCGCCTTCTTGCCATAATGACTCAAGTAAACTTTTCTGTAAAATGAACTTCTGAGCAGAACAGCAGTCTGTTTTTTATATTTTCATGAATTAATGAAATATAATTATGGATAGAAGTTCTGCTGGTATCAGTGGTCAATCCACAAGATCAGATAACGGTTACAACCACCCGAATGGTCGTGCCCCTTCTTCAAGGCGTGGGCGATACAGACATGCCACAGGCAGACAATGGAATAATCCCCCTCGCACTGCACCGGGTCGCAACGAATTTTACCATTCATCTGGCACACGCTCTTCTCAACATCTACAGTGCCGTTCAGTCAACTCTGCTCAAGATTTTAATGCCCTCATCAAACCAGAAATAATGGATGATCTGGTAAGTCAATCGGATCGTTTCGGTCATCGCTATAATGGGAGAAATCACGGGCAATATGCCAGTTCAATTAAAAAATACACGTCAGCTGTTCAAAGACCGTTAAATCGAGCTGAACAAAGCCAGCTGATGCGTTTGCTGCAAAATTTCACAGCAACACGGAGCTGGAATTGGCGAAGCCTGACGACAACACTTCACTCATTTACTTCAGCGGGTGTTTTTACCCCTCATAAACCCAGGGATGAGCATGTTAAGCTCACTCAAGCTGCCTTATTGTCAACGCTACTTGATGCAATAATATTCAAGTGCAACCAGAAAACTCAAGCCAGGGATATTGATGCCCAGGGAATCACCAACCTGTTGTGGGCCATGGCGAAACTGGTGGACAACGGGCAGGAACGGACAACAGAGCTCAAAGAGGCCATGGCCGTGTTGTTGCCCCATGTGAATGCACAGAAAAAACAATTTATTCCTCAGGGAATCGCCAACCTGCTGTGGGCCATGGCGAAACTGGTGGACAACGGGCAGGAGCGGACGCCAGAGCTCAACGAGGCCGTGGCTTCGCTGTTGTCCCATGTGAACGCACAGAAAGACCAATTTGATACCCAGAATATTGCCAACCTGCTGTGGGCCATGGCGAAACTATCGGACAACGGGCAGAAGCGGACGCCAGAGCTCAACGAGGCCGTAGCCGTGCTGCTGCCCCACGTGAACTTACAAAAAGCGAACTTTAAACCACAGGGAATCGCCAACCTGCTGTGGGCCATAGCGAAACTGGTGGACAACGGCCAGGAACGGACACCAGGGCTCAACGAGGCCGTGGCCGCCCTGTTGCACCACGTGAACGCACAGAAAGGCCAATTTATTCCTCAGGCTATCGCCAACCTGCTGTGGGCCATGGCGAAACTGGTGGACAACGGGCAGGAGCAGACACCAGAACTCAAAGAGGCTGTGGCTGCGCTGTTGCCCCACGTAAACACACAAAAATCTTGCTTTAAACCACCGGAAATCGCCAACCTGTTGTGGGCCATGGCGAAACTGGTGGACATCGGACAGGAGCGGACACCAGATCTTAACGAGGCCGTGGCCGTGCTGTTGCCCCTCGTGAACGCACAGAAAGCTCACTTAAAACTTCAGGATATCACCAACCTGCTGTGGGCCATGGCGAAACTGGTGGACAACGGGCAGGAGCAGACACCAGAGCTCAACGAGGCCGTGGCTGCCCTGTTGCCCCATGTGAACGCACAGAAAGACCAATTTATTCCTCAGCACATCGCCAACCTGCTATGGGCCATGGCGAAACTGGTGGACAACGGGCTGGAGCCGACACCAGAGCTCAAAAGGGCCTTGGCCGCGCTGTTGTCCCACGTGAACGCACAGAAAGCTAACTTTAAACCACAGGGTATCGCCAACCTGCTGTGGGCCATGGCGAAACTGGTGGACAACGGGCAGGAGCGGACACCAGATTTCAACGAGGCCGTGGTCGCGCTGTTGCACCACGTGAACGCACAGAAAGACCAGTTTATTCCTCAGCATATCGCCAACCTGCTGTGGGCCATGGCGAAACTGGTGGACAACGGGCAGGAGCGGACACCAGATTTCAACGAGGCCGTGGTCGCGCTGTTGCACCACGTGAACGCACAGAAAGACCAGTTTATTCCTCAGCATATCGCCAACCTGCTGTGGGCTATGGCGAAACTGGTAGACAACAGGTACGAGCAGACACCAGGTCTTAACGAGGCCGTGGCCGTGCTGTTGCCCCAAGTGAACGCACAGAAAGCTAACTTTAAACCACAGGAAATCACCAACCTGCTGTGGACCATGGCGAAACTGGTGGACAAAGGGCTGGAGAAAACACCAAAGCTCAAAGACGCTGTGGCTGCGCTGTTGCCCCACGTAAATGCACAGAAAGACCAATTTATTCCCCAGCATATCACCAACCTGCTGTGGGCCATGGCAAAACTGGTGGACAACGGGTACGAACAGACACCGGTGTTCAAAGAAGCGGTGGCTGCGCTGTTGACCTGCGTGAACGGACAGAAAGACCAATTTAATGCCCAGTGTGTCACCAACCTGCTGTGGGCCATGGCAAAACTGGTGGATAACGGGCAGGAGCAGAAACCAGGGCTCAACGAGGCTGTGGTCGCGCTGTTGCCCCTCGTGAACGCACACAAAGACCAATTTAATACCCAGGGTATTGCCAACCTGCTGTGGGCCACGGCCAAACTGGGTGAACTCGTTGAGCTGAACGTGGCTACCTCTGCGTTCGAATCGCTTGTCTATCGAATCAGTAAGAACCTTCAGTTTTCTCAGGAAGAGATATCGATGTCTCTCTGGGGAGTCATGGTATGCTGTGCCAGATTGGCTCTAGACTCCAATGCCAATAAAAATAACGTGCTTGAAAAGCACATGGGTGACCTGTTGACTCGTCTGGAAAATACCTCGCCAGATAATGAAGAGGATCAATCCATCATGATCATGGCCGCACGTTGGCTTGGCAGAGCGTGTCCGGTCGTCCGCCATTACCAGAAAGCCATTTCAAAAACCCAGGCCGACTTCCGCGATCAACTCCAATCATGCATTCCATCTTTGAGGATTGAAGAAGAAAAGAGCCTGAACGCATTACCTCCGGTTGACCTGCTTCTGCCAGATCACAACATTGTGATTGAAGTTCAGGGACCGTCTCATTACGTAGGTGGTGATTTCAACACCAGGAATGGTTCGACTCTACTGAAAATCGCACTGCTGAAAAAATCAGGATTTGAGGTCATTGAAATCCCGGTTAACATGCTTTGGAATCAGGATTTAATGAAACCATGTATTGATCAAATAAAGACCAGGATAGGCATCCCCCCACAGGAGCATGGCTCTGTATCATTTAATAGAGGGTGGGCAGATGCTGCATACGTGGCTGGTGAAGAACATTTAGAAAAGCAAACCAACCCAGCAAAAAAGAAGAAAAAGAGAAGAAGAAAACAAACAGTCAGTAATCGCCTTCCTCCCATCATGACTCAAGTAAACTTTTCCGCAAAATGAACTTCTGAACAGAACAGCAGTCTGCTTTTTATATTTTCATGAATTAATGAAATATAATTATGGATAGAAGTTCTGCTGGTATCAGTGGTCAATACACAAGATCAGATAACGGTTACAACCAACCGAATGGCCGTGCCCCTTCTTCAAGGCGTGGGCGATACAGACATACCACAGTCAGACAGCGGGATAGTCACCCCCGCTCTACCCCGGGATGTAATAAATTTCACCATTCTTCTGAGACAAGCCCTTCTCAATATTTAATGCACCGTTCAGTAAACTCTGCTCAAGATTTTAATGCCCTCATCGAACCAGAAATAATGGCTGGTCTGGTGAGGAAATCAAAACGTTTCGGTCATCGCTATGATGGGAGAGATCACGGCCTGTATGCCAGTTCAGTTAAAAAATACACGTCAGCTGCCAAAAGACCGTTAAATCGAGCGGAACAAAGCCAGCTGATGCGTTTGCTGCAAAATTTCGCAGCAACGCGGAGCTGGAATTGGCGAAGCCTGACGACAACATTTCACTCATTGACTTCAGCAGGTGTTTTTACCCCTCATAAACCCGTGGATGAGCGTGTCAAGCGTACTCAAGCTGCCTTATTGTCAACGCTACTGGATGCAATAAGATTCAAGTGCAACAAAAAAGCTGAAGCATGGGATATTGATGCCCAGGGAATCGCCAACCTGCTGTGGGCCATGGCGAAACTGGTGGACAACGCGCAGGAGCGGACACCAGAGCTCAACGGGGCTGTGGTCGCCCTGTTGCCTCTCGTGATCGCACAACAAGCTAACTTTAAACCACAGGAAATCGCTAACCTGCTTTGGTCCATGGCAAAACTGGGTGAACTCCTTGAGCTGAACGTGGTTACCTATACGTTCGAATCGCTTGTCTATCGAATCAGTGAGAACCCTGAGTTTTCTCAGCAAGAGATACCGTTGTCTCTGTGGGGAGTCATGGTATGCTGTGCCAGGTTGTTTCTGGATTCCAATGCTAATCAAAGCAACGTGTTTGAAAAGCACATGGATGACCTATTCACTCGCCTGAAAAATACATCGCCAGACAATGAAGAGGAACAATCCATCATTACCCTGGCTGCCAGTTGGCTTGGCAGAGCCTGTCCGGTCGTTCGCCATTACCACACAAACAGTTCAAAAAACCAGGTCGACTTCCGCGATCAACTCCAATCATCTATTCCATCTTTGAGGATTGAAGAAGAAAAGAGTCTGAACTCATTACCTCCGGTTGACCTGCTACTGCCCGATCACAACATGGTGATTGAAGTTCAGGGCCCCTCTCATTACGTGGGTGGTGATTTCAAAACCAGGAATGGTTCAACTCTGCTGAAAATCGCACTGTTGCAAAAAGCAGGATTTGAGGTCATTGAAATACCGGCTAACCAGCTTTTGAAGAAAGATTTAATGAAACCCTATATTGATCAAATAAAGATCAGGGAAAGCATCGCGCCACAGGGTCATGACTCTGCATCACTTAAAAGAGGGTGGTCAGATGCTGCATACGTAACTGCCGAAGAACATTCAAATTAGCAAACCAACCCAGCAAAGAGGAAGAAAACAAGCAGCCAGTCATCGCCTTCCTCCCATCATGACTCAAGTAAACTTTTCCGCAAAATGAACTTCTGAACAGAACAGCAGTCTGCTTTTTATATTTTCATGAATCAATGAAATATAGTTATGGATAGAAGTTCTGCTGGTATCAGTGATCAATACACAAGATCAGATAACGGTTACAACCAACCGAATGGCCATGCCCCTTCTTCAAGGCGTGGGCGATACAGACATGCCACAGTCAGACAATGGAATCATCCCCCCTGCACTGCACCGGGTCGCAATGAATTTTACCATTCTTCTGGCACATGCTCTTCTCAACATCTACAGTGCCGTTCAGTCAACTCTGCTCAAGATTTTAATGCCCTCATCAAACCAGAAATAATGGATGATCTGGTAAGTCAATCGGATCGTTTCGGTCATCGCTATAATGGGAGAAATCACGGGCAATATGCCAGTTCAATTAAAAAATACACGTCAACTGTTCAAAGACCGTTAAATCGAGCTGAACAAAGCCAGCTGATGCGTTTGTTGCAAAATTTCACGGCAACGCGGAGCTGGAATTGGCGAAGCCTGACGACAACACTGCACTCATTGACTTCAGCGGGTGTTTTTACCTTACATAAACCCATGGATGAGCGAGTTAGACTTACTCAGGCTAACTTATTGTCAACGCTATTTGATGCAATAATATTTAACTGCAACCAAAAGCCTCCAGCCAGGGATATTGATGCCCTGGGAATCGCCAACCTGCTGTGGGCCATGGCAAAACTGGTGGACAACGGGCAGGAACGGACACCAGAGCTTAACGAGGCCGTTGTCGCTTTGTTACACCACGTGAACGCACAGAAAGCTCACTTTAAACCACAGGAAGTCACCAACCTGGTGTGGGCCATGGCAAAACTGCTGGACAACAAGCAGGAGCGTAAAGCAGAACTCAAAGAGGCTATGGCCGCCCTGTTGCCCCTCATCAAGGCACAGAAAAACCAGTTTAATGCCCAGGCCATTGCCAACCTGCTGTGGGCCATCGCGAAACTGGTGGGCAACGGGCTGGAGCGAACACCAGGGCTCAACGAGGCCGTGGCCACGCTGTTGCCCCACGTGAACGCACAGAAAAACCAGTTTAATGCCCAGGGCGTTGTCAACCTGCTGTGGGCCATGGCGAAACTGGTGGACAACGGGCTGGAGCGGACACCAGGTCTCAAAGATGCGGTGGCCGCCCTGCTGCCCCTCCTGAATGCAAAGAAAGACCAATTTAACGCCCAGGGCATTGCCAACCTGCTGTGGGCCATGGCGAAACTGGTGGACAACCGGCTGGAGCGGACACCAGGGCTCAACGAGGCTGTGGCCACCCTGTTGCCCCTCGTGAACGCACAGAAAAACCGATTTATTCCTCAGCACATCACCAACCTGCTGTGGGCCATGGCGAAACTGGTGGACAACAGGCAGGAACAGACACCAGGGCTCAACGAGGCTGTGGCCGCCCTGTTGCCCCTCATGAACGCACAGAAAAACCAACTTAATGCCCAGGGCATTGCCAACCTGCTGTGGGCCATGGCGAAACTGGTGGACAACGGGCTGGAGCGGACACCAGGGGTCAACGAGGCCGTGGCCGCCCTGCTGTCCCTCCTGGACGCACAGAAAAACCAACTTAATGCC
The DNA here is from genome assembly GCF_049310165.1 of Endozoicomonas sp. ALE010. Classification (NCBI taxonomy): domain Bacteria; kingdom Pseudomonadati; phylum Pseudomonadota; class Gammaproteobacteria; order Oceanospirillales; family Endozoicomonadaceae; genus Endozoicomonas; species Endozoicomonas sp. ALE010. The sequence goes on from NZ_JBLYNV010000092.1 coordinate 6,728, forward strand.
CAGAACATTGCCAACCTGCTGTGGGCCATGGCGAAACTGGTGGACAACGGGCTGGAGCAGACACCTGTGTTCAAAGAGGCCGTGGCAGCCCTGTTGCCCCACGTGAACGCACAGAAAGACCAATTTATTCCGCAGGCTATTGCCAACCTGCTGTGGGCCATGGCGAAAATAGTAGACATCGGGCAGGAGCACACTCAAGGGGTCAAAGAGGCCGTAGCCGCGCTGTTGCCCCACGTGAACGCACAGGAAGACCAATTTACTGCCCAGGGTATCGCCAACCTGCTATGGGCCATGGCGAAACTGGTGGACAACGGGCTGGAGCGGACACCAGGGCTCAAAGAGGCTTTAGCCGCCCTGTTGCCCCTCGTGAACGCACAGAAAAACCAATTTATTCCTCAGCATATCGCCAACCTGAAGTGGGCCATGGCAAAACTGGTGGACAACGGGCAGAGGCTGACTCCAGAGTTCAAAGAGGCCGTGGTCGCGCTGTTGCCCCAGGTAAATGCACAGAAAGCCAACTTTAAACGACAGGAAATCGCCAATCTGCTGTGGGCCATGGCAAAACTGGTGGACAGCGGGCTGGAGCAAACACCAGAGCTCAAAGAGGCCGTGGCCGCAGTGTTGTCTCAGATGAACGCACAGAAAGCTAACTTCATTCCGCAGGAAATCACCAACCTTCTGTGGGCCATGGCGAAACTGGTGGACAACGGGCAGGAACGGACACCTCATCTGAAAGAGGCCATAGCCGCGCTGTTGCCCTGCGTGCACAGACAGAAAGACCAATTTGTTCCGCAGGGAGTCGCCAACTTGCTCTGGGCCATGGCGAAATTGGTGGACAACAGCCAGGAGCAGACACCAGATTTCAACCAGGCCGTGGCTGCGCTGCTGCCCCACATGAAAGTACAGAAAGCTGACTTTAAACCACAGGGAATCGCCAACCTGCTGTGGGCCATGGCGAAACTTTTGTACAACGGGCTGGAGCAGACACCTGGGTTCAAAGAGGCCGTGGCCACACTTCTGCCCCTCGTGGACGCACAGAAAGACCAGTTTATTCCTCAGCATATCGCCAACCTGCTGTGGGCCATGGCAAAACTGGTGGATACCGGCCACGAGTGGACACCAGAGTTCAAAGAGGCCGTGGCCGCGCTGTTGCCCCGCGTAAACGCACAGAAAAACCAATTTAATGCCCAGGGTATTGCCATCATGCTATGGGCCATGGCGAAACTGGGTGAACTCCTTGAGCTGGACGTGGTTACCTCTACGTTCGAATCGCTTGTCTATCGAATCAGAGAGAACCCTCAGTTTTCACAGAAAGAGATACCGTTGTCTCTCTGGGGAGTCATGGTATGCTGTGCCAGGTTGTTTCTGGATTCCAATGCCAATAAAAGTAACGTGTTTGAAAAGCACATGGATGACCTGTTCACTCGCCTGGAAAATACCTCGCCAGACAATGATGAGGAACAATCCATCATTACCATGGCTGCAAGTTGGCTTGGCAGAGCCTGTCCGGTCGTTCGCCATTACCACACAAACATTTCAAAAACCCAGGTCGACCTCCGCGATCAACTCAAATCATCTATTCCATTTTTGAAGATCGAAGAGGAAAAGAGTCTGAACTCATTACCTCCGGTTGACCTGCTTCTGCCAGATCACAACATGGTGATTGAAGTTCAGGGTCCCTCTCATTATGTGGGTGGTGATTTCAAAACCAGGAACGGTTCGACTCTGCTGAAAATCGCACTGCTGCAAAAAGCAGGATTTGAGGTCATTGAAATCCCGACTAACCAGCTTTTGAGCAACGATTTAATGAAACCATACATTGATCAAATAAAGACCAGGATAGGCATCCCACCACAGGGTCATGGTTTTGTATCACTTAAAAGAGGGTGGGCAGGTACTGCATACGTTACTACCGAAGAACATTTAGCAGAGCAAACCAACCCGGCAAAGAGGAAGAAAGCAAGCAGCCAGTAATCGCCCTACTCCCATCATGACTCAAGTATACTTTGCCGCACAATGAACTTCTGGGCATAACAGCAGTCTGCCTTTAATATTTTCATGAATTAATGAAATTTAATTATGGATAGACGTTCTGCTGGTATCAGTGGTCAATACCCAAGATCAGATAACAGTTACAACGAACCGAATGGCCATGCCCCTTCTTCAAGGCATGGGCGATACCGACATGCCACTGTCAGACCATGGAATCATCCCCCCCGCACGGCACCGGGTCGCAATGAATTTTACCATTCTTCTGACACACGCTCTTGTCAATATCTACAGCGCCGTACAGTAAACCCTACTCAAGATTTTAATGCCCTCATCAAACAAGAAGTAATGGATGACCTGGTAAGTAAATCGCATCATTTCGGCTATCGCTATGATGGGAGAAATCACGGTCAGTATGCCAGTTTAATTAAAAAATACTCATCAGCTGCTAAAAGACCGTTAAATCGCACAGAACAAAGCCAGCTGATGCGCTTGCTGCAAAATTTTACGGCAACACGGAGCTGGAATTGGCGAAGCCTGACGACAACACTTCACTCATTGACTTCAGCAGGTGTTTTTACCCCTCATAAACCGCTGGATGAGCGTGTTCAGCTCACTCAAGCTGTCTTATTGTCGACACTTCTTGATGCAATAATATTTAACTGCAACCAAAAACCGAAAGCCCGTGATATTAGTGCTCAGGAAATCGCTAACCTGATGTGGGCCATGGCGAAACTGGTGGACAACGGGCAGAAGCAGACGCCAGAGTTCAACGAGGCCGTGGCCGCGTTGCTACCCCATGTAAACACACAGAAAGAACAATTTATTCCTCAGCATATTGCCAACCTGCTGTGGGCCATGGCGAAACTGGTGGACAAAGGGCTGGAGCGGACACCGGGTCTCAACGAGGCCATGGCCGTGCTGTTGCCCTACGTGAACGTACAAAAAGCGAACTTTAAACCACAGGGTATCGTTAACCTGCTGTGGGCCATGGCGAAACTGGTGGACAACGGGCAAGAGCGGACACCAGAGTTCAACAAGGCCCTGGTCGGGCTGTTGCCCCAAGTGAATGCACAGAAAGACTGGTTTATTCCTCTGCATATCGCCAACCTGCTGTGGGCCATGGCAAAACTGGAGGACAACGGGCTGGAGTGGACACCAGATTTCAACAAGGCCGTGGTCACGCTGTTGCCCCACGTGAACGCACAGAAAGACCTGTTTATTCCTCAGCATATCGCCAACCTGATGTGGGCTATGGCAAAACTCGAGGACAAAGGGCAGGAGCGGATACCAGGTCTCAACGAGACCATGGCCGTGCTGTTACCCCTCGTGAAGGCACAAAAAGCTCACTTTAAACCTCAGGAAATCACCAACCTGCTGTGGGCCATGGCGAAACGGGTGGACCACTGGTACGAGCAGACACCAGAGTTCAACGAAACCGTAGCTGCACTGTTGACCTGCGTGACCGAACCAAAAGCTAGCTTTAAACCACTGCATATCGCCAACATGCTGTGGGCCATGGCGAAACTGGTAGATAACGGGCAGGAGCAAACACCAGGGTTGAAAAAGGCCGTGGCCGCGCTGTTGTCCCACGCGAATGCACAGAAAGACCAATTTACTGCCCAGAGCATCGCCAACCTGCTACTGGCCATGGCGAAACTGGTAGATAACGGGCAGGAGCAAACACCAGAGTTCAACAAGGCCGTGGCCGCGCTGTTGCCCCGCGTGGACGCACAGAAAGACCAGTTTAGCCCTCAGCATATCGCCAACCTGCTGTGGGTCATGGCGAAACTGGTGGACAACGGGCAGGAGCAGACACCAGGTCTCAACGAGGCCGTGGCGGCGCTGTTGCCCTTCGTGCACATACAAAAAGCTAACTTTAACCCACAGGAAACCGCCAACCTGCTTTGGGCCATGGCAAAACTGGTGGACAACGGGCAGGCGCAGACACCAGGTCTCAACGAGGCCGTGACCGCGCTGATGCCCCTCGTAAATGGACAAAAAGCTCACTTTAAACCGCAGGGTATCGCCAACCTGTTTTGGGCCATGGCGAAACTGGTGGACAACAGGCTGGATCAGACACCAGGTCTCAAAGAGGCCGTGGCCGCCCTGTTGCCCCTCGTGAACGCACATAAATCGGACTTTAAACCACAGGAAATCGCTAACCTGCTGTGGGCCATTGCGAAACTGGGTGAACTCATTGAGCTGAACGTGGTTACCTCTACGTTCGAATCGCTGCTCTCTCGAATCAGTAAGAACCTTCAGTTTTCTCAGAAAGAGATATCGATGTCTCTCTGGGGAGTCATGGTATGCTGTGCCAGGTTGTTTCTGGACTCCAATGCCAATAAAAATAACCTATTTGAAAAACACATGGATGACCTGTTCATTCGTCTGGAAAATACATCGCCAGATAATGGCGATGATCAATCCATCATTACCATGGCTGCAAGTTGGCTTGGCAGAACCTGTTCGGTCGTCCGTCATTACCAGACAATCATTTCAAAAAACCAGGTCGACTTCCGTGATCAACTCAAATCATCTATTCCAGCTTTGACGATCGAAGAAGAAAAGTGTCTGAACTTATTACCTCCGGTTGATCTGTTACTGCCAGATCACAACATGGTGATTGAAATTCAGGGCCCCTCTCATTATGTGGGTGGTGATTTCAAAACCAGGAATGGTTCGACTCTGCTGAAAATCGCACTGTTGCAAAAAGCAGGATTTGAGGTCATTGAAATCCCGACTAACCAGCTTTTGAGCAACGATTTAATGAAACCCTATATTGATCAAATAAAGATCAGGGTAAGCATCCCGCCACAGGGTCATGACACTGTATCACTTAAAAGAGGGTGGACAGATGCTGCATACGTGACTGGTGAAGACATTTAGCAGAGCAAACCAAACCGGCAAAGAAGAAGAAAACAATCAGTAATCGCCTTCCTCCCATCATGACTCAAGTAAACTTTTCTGCAAAATGAACTTCTGGGCATAACAGCAGTCTGCTTTTTATATTTTCATGAATTAATGAAATATAATTATGGACAGAAGCTCTGCCGGTATCAGTGGTCAATACGCAAGATCAGATAATGATTATAATCGACCAGGTGGCCATGCTGCTTCTTCAAGGCGTGGACGATACAGACATGCCACGGTCAGGCAGTGGGATACTCACCCCCGCTCTACTCCGGGATGTAATAAATTTCACCATTCTTCCGGCACACGCCCTTCTCAATATTTGATTCACCGTTCAGTCAACTCTGCTCAAGATTTTAATGCCCTCATCAAACCAGAAATAATGGCTGGTCTGGTGAGGAAATCGGAACGTTTCGGTCATCGCTATGATGGGAGAGATCACGGTCTATATGCTAGTTCACTTAAAAAATACACGTCAGCTGCTAAAAGGCCGTTAAATCGAGCAGAACAAAGCCAGCTGATGCGTTTGCTGCAAAATTTCACAGCAACACGGAGCTGGAATTGGCGAAGCCTGACGACAACACTTCACTCATTGACTTCAGCAGGTGTTTTTACCCCTCATAAACCGCTGGATAAGCGCGTTGTGCTCACTCAAGCTGCCTTATTGTCGACACTACTTGATGCAATAATATTTAACTGCAACCAAAAACCGAAAGCCCGTGATATTGGTGCTCAGGAAATCGCTAACCTGCTGTGGGCCATGGCGAAACTGGTGGACAACGGGCAGAAGCGGACGCCAGAGTTCAACGAGGCCGTGGCCGTGTTGATGCCCCATGTGAACACACAGAAAAAACAATTTATTCCTCAGGGAATCGCCAACCTGCTGTGGGCCATGGCGAAACTGGTGGACAACGAACAACAGCAAACGCAAGGGCTCAAAGAGGCCGTGGCTGCCCTGTTGCCCCACGTGAACGCACAGAAAGCTGACTTTAAACCACAGGAAATCGCCAACCTGCTGTGGGCAATGGCGAAACTGATGGACAACGATCGGAAGTGGGTACCAGAGCTCAAAGAGACTGTGGCCGTGTTGTTGCCCCACGTGAACGCACAGAAAAACCAATTTAATGCCCAGGAAATCACCAACCAGCTGTGGGCCATGGCGAAATTGGTGGACAACGGACTGGAGCGGACACCAGGTCTCAACGAGGCCGTGGCCGTGCTGTTGCCCCACGTGAACGTACAAAAAGCAAACTTTAAACCACAGGGTATCGTTAACTTGCTGTGGGCCATGGCGAAACTGGTGGACAACGGCCAGGAACTGACATCAGAGTTCAACGAGGCTCTGGCCGCGCTGTTGCCCCACGTGAACGCACTGAAAGACTGTTTTATTCCTCAGCATATCGCCAACCTGCTGTGGGCCATGGCCAAACTGGTAGATAACGGGCAGGTGCAAACACCAGAATTAAAAAAGGCCGTGGTCGCGCTATTGCCCCACGTAAACGCACAGAAAGACCAGTTTAGTCCTCAGCATATCACCAACCTGCTGTGGGCCATGGCAAAACTGGAGGACAA
>NZ_JBLYNV010000093.1:0-12866 GCF_049310165.1 Endozoicomonas sp. ALE010
TTTCACCATCATCGTTGAACCGCCCGGTGCGGACCCGCATGCCGGGTGCTGTGGGGAGGGTTGGAGAAAGACCAGCCCTTACCCGATTTAGCTGCGTGAACTTGCAATATTGTGCTTTATGCCAGCAGATTAACCCTTAGTAGATATTGATACATCAAGACTATAATGGCTATCCCAGCCATGAAGTTGCATTATGTTTATTAAGTGAGATTCAATTTCTTTTTTCAGTTCTTCAGGGGTTTGTTTGAAGCTGAAATACTGTGGTTTAAGGTTCATTGTATCTCGATATATTTTTATACGGATTGTATTCCCTGTTACCCAAGCTGAGGTGTCATATGACTTTTTGCCATTAACGTAATTGCCAATAACAAGACTTATGTAATCCTCTCTTTTTATCATTACAAGTTCATTATTGTGAGCTTTATTTTTCTGATAGTCACTTTCTGCGAATGAGAAAATTGACAAAAATAGTAGACCGAAGAATAATACTTTCTGATATTTCATTTTTATTTTTAGTTTCTTGATGAATTGTGTGATGATTTAATATTATTTCTTATCTCGCTCAGGGCTGTACTAACAAGCCCACCTCCGAGTACAGAGAAAAACAGCAATAGAGCATGACCTGTATATTCGAAGCTCGAACTATTTAAATTACTTCCCTGACGTATCGATTCAAGTGCTACTAACCCTCCATAAACTGTTAAGCAAATGGAACCGAAAAATAATATCCAGGAGCCTTGTCGAATTAGCATGTAGGCAATTCCAACCCCTGAAAAAAAACAAATCAAAAATATTGGCCAAAACATTGTTGCCTCGATTTATTGGAGCAGCTAACGCCTGCATAAGCGGCTGCGCGGCTAGCGCCGTCCGCTGGATGCTCTTGTTATGTGGCCGATGCGCTCAGATGCTGATGAAACCTTCGAGATAATGCACAGCTTTACCTGATATATAAACCCTATCTTCAGTTACGCGACAAGATACAACACCACCACGCTTTGATGCTTGATATGCAAGAAGTTGTGTTTTACCAAGCTGCTCTGACCAGTATGGGGCAAGACCAGTGTGGATTGACCCTGTAACTGGATCTTCATCGCCACCGTTTGCAGGCCAGAAATACCTTGATACAAAATCATACTCCTTTCCAGGAGCCGTAACTACAACATCGTATGGAGCGAGCTGTTCAAGTTTTTCTTTGTTTTGGGCTACATTGCGAACATCACTTTCATTCTCATAGACAGCAAAATATGCTTGACCGTTTAACAATACTTTTGACGGTTTGATCGATAATCCGTTAAGTAGCTCTGCTGGAACATTCTCAGGGATAGATGGTTTTCTGTTTGGGAAATTCATCTGAATATAACCATCGTCCGTTTTTGTGATGATCATTTTTCCAATTGCTTCAGCTGAAAATATTATCTCAGTGATTTCTGGATTGTCACTGAAAATAACTGAGGCTGATGCAAGCGTTGCATGACCACAAAAGTCAATTTCTGTAATCGGAGAGAACCACCGAATAGCGTAGCTTTCATCGCCTGCTTTAACCAAATATGCTGTTTCTGACAGATTATTCTCTGTGGCAATCGATTGCATCAACTCTTCAGATAGCCACTTTTCAGAGATGATGACAGCAGCTGAATTTCCTTTAAATCTTTCTTCTGCAAAAGCACCAACAATATTTATTCTTAACTTCATGTTTTTACTCTGGTGTTGACTTAGGCCACATAACAGTCGTTTACACCCGACCTTCACCACCCCTTGGTAACATTTTGATTTTAAACGATTAAAAATCGTGCCAACCATATATTCGAATAGAATATATGCTTCAAAATCAAATGATTACGTTATTTTGGTGGTGAAAGTGGGTTACACGAATCAGTTTCGCATAACATACTGTAGATTCGATATACGTACCAGCCGATACCCCCCCATACAGCGGGACTTACATAACGTTCTGCATTCTATAGGCTATATCTTCTGATTCGTATTTTGTAATTCGTATATTTTTCGGTCAAGCAACCCGTGTGATTAAAGATTGCTTTATTTTCATTCAAAACAACAGATTAACCATTCAGTTGATTTTCTGTATATACGAACTAACTTTTACTGCAGAAACCGCAGAAACCGGGGTCGAGTCTTGAATCTTGAACGAATCCAAGATTAAAAACCTGCCTCTAAATTCTTGCCCTAAAATTTTCAACCCACTTTTTCAGTTTTCTGATGCAGAACTATTCGCACTGTTTTTAATCGAGATCTGGTCGTTTAACGTCCAAAAATCGTAAATAACACCAAGACCAAGAAAGCCAATGGTAAACAGATACAAAATTCCCGATATCCATTTCCCCAGGTACATACGGTGAACGCCAAATACACCAAGGAATGCCAGCAATATCCATGTAACAGAGTAATCATACTGGCCACTATGGAAACGAAAATCCGCTTCCCGATCCATGGCCGGGATAAGGAAAAGATCGATCAGCCAGCCAATGCCAAAGAGACCAAGGGTGAGCAACCAGATAGTCCCTGTTACTGGTTTGCCATAATAAAAACGGTGGGCGCCAAGAAAACCGAAAATCCAAAGTACATAACCGATAACTTTACTATGGGTGTCGTTCATTTTAATTACCTGAACCATTGGGAAAACGATGGGGTCTTGGTTTTTACACACTACATTTTCTTGACCAGAAACAATCGGCTTTATGCTTGTCCTACCCAATGCCTTAAATCAAAAAAACATTGCAACACTTTCCTGATCCGCAACTACGCTACCGCCCACCCAGACATTTTCAGGAATAGTCGGGTAACGCCTTTTTTGAACGACACTCAATGTCTAGTTGCATAGGCATAAAATAGTACCATCGAACAGTTTACAGTGGTATTTGTTTGGCAGGATGCAGCCGATGCCCATATTTTACACTTCTTACACGGCCAATAATTACAATTACAATAAATGGACGTATATTACCCACTTTCACCACCAAAATAACGTAATCATCTGATTTTGAACCATATATTCTATTCGAATATATGGTTGGCACGATATTTAATCGTTTAAAATCAAAATGTTACCAAGGGGTGGTGAAGGTCGGATATTATGAACAAAAGGAACATTTGGCTCGCCAAGGTCTCTCAGCTGGTTTCTCTCCTCTTTCATGTTCTGCAGCTCTCACGGGATGAGTCTGAAGCGGTGATGACCTCCGTCAAAGGTACTCGCGATCAGGCATCCGAAGAGCAGGAGAAAAAACAGGCTGATCAGTGAAAGGGTTGCTGGTATCGCTTGACCGCATTCATTGATAACTGGTTGATCCGCTCGTGCAGAGTATTCAGTCGTTGCCGTTTAGTATCAGAGTTCATCGACCGGTCTTCCATCACCCGGCGCACTTCTTTTCTCAGCTTGTTTATCTCCCGATTCGCCTTCTGGAGTCCTGCTTTATGCTTCAGCTTTGCGGCGGCAGACTGCTCCTGATCTTTGGCTCGTTGGACTTCGCCGGATTCCTGGTAGCGTTTGATGCTGTTGGCGATCTCGTTAATGTCCACCGTCATCTCGTGCAGTTCATCGGTGTAACGGTTACGGTTGGTCACCTTGTCTCGCACAAAGCTGCCCAGTAATGGGTTGTCTTGCAGAGTGGGTGTTGGTTTGTCGGCAGCGCCCGTTGCTTTTCGGGTCATGGCATCGGCGGCCATCAGGGTATAACTGCCCAGCGACCCGAAATAGCCCCTGATCAGATGCTCCAGCTTTTTGGGGGAACGCATCCAGTCCGGCGCTTCTTCTGGTATCCACTGCACCAGCTCTTTCAGGGTGTCGCTGGTGTAAGGATCGTACTGTGCCTCTGGCTTCAGGTCCTGCAAGCGCATGGGGAGAATGGGCCGGTCACGGAAGCGGTCCCGGTTTTCGGACACTTCCCAGATTGGCTTGATGATTTGCGGGATGGGGTCAAGATTAAAGATATTCATCACCAGCCCGTACATCATATCCTTGGTCCACTTCATATCCTCATGGCCATCCAGGCTCTGGGTGATAATCTCCGGCAGGGTGGCAAAGATGGCGCCCACTTCGAAGGGCTTGGGTATCCGGTAATGGCCCTCCTTGCCTTCTCCGATCCAGAAGTGGTGATACCCCAGCTTGTCATCATTGGTCAGTTCTTTGTATCGGTCATCGTCCTCGTAGTGTTTCATCAATGCCCAGGCGGCCATGCCGTAAAGGAGGCCACGGAAAATCACCGAACCGGAAAAGGACGACAAATCCCAGGTATTACCCGGCTTGATGCCCCGCCACAGCCGGTTAACTCCCCGCCACAGCCGGTTAACTCCCTGCAACAGAGAGTTAAAAAACGGAATGGAGTTCACCATAAACCGGATCAATGGCCACTGGCCGCTGCGGGTGAAGTTCAATACATCCAGAGACTGGAAGGCTGCTTCGGCAGTGGAACCGCCCTGTTCGATGGCACGCTCATAGACGTGCAACCGGTTGGCGTTTTCAAAACGGGAACCGAACCCTTTCCACAAATCCCACAACTGTCCGGGGCGGTTAATGATTCGCTTCCGCTCTTCCGGTGACAGTTTTTTGCGGACATTATCCGAATTGATGGTGTAATAGCCGCTGCCGCTCATGCCGCCACCCATGGCCAGCGCCCAACGGGTTTCATCTTCCTTTAATGACTTTCGGAAACCTCTGACCGCACCGGCCACCGGATTCAGCCTCATTGGTTTGCCATTTACCTCCGGGGCAATATGCACCGCCGTGGACAGGGTATCCCTGAACAGGTTGCGCAGCCAAAAATCCGGCAGTGAGGTTACCCCTGTGGTGAGCACCTTGCGAGGGAACCCAATCAGCTTCTCAAAGGCGTTATGGACCGGTGCGCCCAGATCCTGAATGGCGGCATACAACAGTGGGTCTTTGGTCTGATAATATTCCAGCTTACCGTTAACCGATACGCTGATCACGCCATTGCCCGGTTCCACATAGGCGCGTAACAGGGCCTTCCAGCGACGCATTTGGGTCGGTGTCAGGTTAGTATCCAGCTCCATATCCCGCAGTCGTTCAACCACTTCCTGATCAGTCATGGTGAAAGCAGCTTCCACCTTTTCCAACGCACCCAGGCGCACCCCATCCTCCACAATGCGCTGTTGGGCAATGTTCTTGAAAGCGGCATCGATCATCGCTCGGGTATTACGAACCATCGCTTCCAGTGGTGCGATTTTTTCCACACCTCCGGTGAGTTTCCGGATGCCTGACTTCTGGCCGGATAATCCTCTTTTGATGCGGCTTCCATCCTGCTCCTTCGCTTCCAGGTCATGTACCCGATGGAAGGGCAGGTAGTCGTCGGTTTCAAACAGTTTGCGAACGTCCTTATCCAGCAGACCGGAAGCCTCCATAAAGTCCAGCAGGTCTTTATTGTGGGCCTGATAGCTGTCTTTTACTTTATTGAACCGGGCTTTCAACTGCGGCTGGGTGTCTACCCAGTTCTGGATGGTGTTTATCTTCTGTTCGTCGTACAGATTCTCGCTGCTCTGCTGATTCAGATCCTTACCCAGTTTCAGGTCTTTCTCCATCTGCTTGCGATCACGGTTCCAGGCAGAGCGCCCTCCTTGATACTCATCTGGAGCAATGGCATCCAGAGTCTCTTTCATGGCCTGCCCCCGGACCAGCAACTGATTGCCTTTGGCTCTGGCGGCCTTGTCTTCATCGATAATCCGCCTCGCCCGGATACTGCCTGCCCAGACCTCCTGGGTTTCCAGTTCGCCCCGCTCGGCCACCGGGGTAAACACCTCCACAATCCCCTGGCTGTTGGGCTTTATTATCACACTGCCGTCTTTCAGCATCGGCGTGCCTTTAAACAGCACCGCTTCTGTGACACTGTCCGAGTTCCGGCTCAGGTACGCTGCTTTGCTGGCGGACAGGGCAGCATCCAGCAACTTGCCATCATTCAACTGTTTTTCATTGTGCTCAACAATGGCAAAACGGTTCAATATTCCCTGATTGGCTTCTACCTGCCACCGCTGGATATGTTCAACCAGGGTGCGGGAATCCCACTGCTCTTTTAGCCGGTCCAGCTTACTTTTTGGATTGATACCGCCATGGATATCTTTGATCACTGACAGCACATCGTCGGGTATATCTTTCAGGGAAAAGAGCGGCTGGCCATCCTTCAGTACCGAGTCGCGCATTTTGTCGGTGACGGTCACGGACCACACCTTGTCCTGCTTATTCTCATAGGGATACTTTTCCTGATGGAACGCCATCTCAATGGGTTCCAGCTTCGCTCCCCATTTCCTGGTGTATTTCTTCATGTAATTGGCAAGGCGCTTGTCGTAGAACTCACGCATACCCTTGCCATCCATACCCACCACTTCATTCATACCTTCCAGGGTGAACTCTTCGCTATGCTCGGCAAATACCGTCTGATCAATCTGGTGAATCGCCTCAGCTTCGGAGTTGAAATACAGAAACTCATCATCCTGGGTGTATAGGGCATCGCCATTGGCAGCCCGAAGAAACCAGCGTTTCTGCTCATCGTCAGCATCCTGCTTTGCTGACCACTGGCTGCGCTCCTGTTTCAGCGTTTCATAAACGTCTCTGGTTTTCTCCCGGGCCAGTTCCGCCAGACGATGCCCGATATAAGTAGTTAACCAAATGAAATCATATATTTCTGACTAAGTGGGCAGTCACTCTGCGGCGTTGCAACTCCGGTCACATAGCTACGGCTATGCTCCCTACGTTGCGCCTTGCATAGTAACTGCCCACTTAGCCAGAAATATACGATTCCATTTGGCCAACTACTTAGTCTGCCAGTGACGACTCGGGTGCCACCATACTGCGGGTGACGCCATTGCGGTCTTTAGCTTCCAGCTCAAAATCTTGCACGACGCCTTCTTTATTCAGCCGGGGATATACCCGCAATTCCCGAACCACCTGACCCAGACCGGGATACCGTTCCACCTGTTGCATGGCACTGGTCCAGGCGATCCGGTCAAAGCCTTGTTCAGCAGCATGGCGGATCATCCGTTTCATAATCAGGTTGGGCCAGTTCTCTTTCAGCGGAGCGTCGGGCACCATACGGTGAATATTGGGTGCCTTGCCGCTATGGAGAGACTGGAGTTCTTGCTCCAGCGCTTTCAGTTCATCCAGTAACCGGGCCTTGCGATGGGTCAGTTCCTCAATGGTGCTGATGGTCTGATCGATTTCGGTTTGCAGTGTTTCCCTGAGTTCTTCATCACCCCAGTCATTCCAGCCTTCTTCATCCGACAGCCGTTCGTACAGTTCATCCCGTTTGTCTTTGGCCTGGTAAAGCCGGGTGACCACGGCCTGTTCTTCATCGGTCTTTTTGGCCTTCTCTTTTTTCAATTCTGCGATCCGGTTCCCATGTTGCTGATGTTGCCTCGCAGCTTCCGGAGTCTGATAGCCGATAGCCCGCCCGTCCTGATGCCAGTCGCTTTGCACCTCATCAATAAACAGGATCTTCTCGTTTCGCCCATGAATATTTTGATTAAACGACTGAAATCGTACATGAGCCAGCGGGTTCCGGTTTCTCTGGTCAGGGTCTGAGGGAATAATCGTGCGGTTGTCTTCCAGGGTAAGAATCAGTTCGGAGTAGTCTTCCCCTCCGGCCATGGTGTACTCCCGGTAACGGACACCGGCCTCATCACGAAGCTCAGCCTCCAGATCATCCCGGGCATCACTTTCCCGCTCATCTTCCCAGACGGCCAGTGCCGCTTCTTCTTTTTCCTGATAGCTGACGTGATCGGTGACCAGCTCTTTGCTGTCGGTATTTTCGATGCTGTTATTGGCTCTCCAGGTGGCTTCTTCATGGAGAGCAGATGCAATAAGATTGCCGTCCTCATCCAGCAGGCTTTCTATCTCATGGTCGTCCAGGGCTTCGTGCTCGTAGCGATCTTTCAGTTCGTCATAGTTGTATTCATATTCGCTGTCCCATAGCTCCTCCCTGGCAGTGTTCAGGGCGTTTTCTATTTCATCCAGATGGTAACCGTGCTCATAATCGCCGATACGCTCATTAATAAACCGTCGACGCATATCATCCAGACGCTCTTCCAGCTCTTCTTCATTGGCTGCGGTATTTGAAGTCGCCAGGTCTTCTGCGATGCTGACCTCATTCTCGCGGATAAACGACAGTACATCAGATTTACTGAGCTTTTCTCCTTGCTTGCTATCGAGCCATAGATCCAGACCCAGCCATCTGATCTCCTCATCCTGAACAAAGTCGCCTTTCTTGATGGCATTCAGCCAGCTCTGGGCAGGCAGCTTGTCCGACTTCACTGCGGCGGCACTGCGCTCTACGGCAGAGTAAAAAGTGGGCGCACGGCCAGCATCGTTATAGCGGTTGCCTTTCGGACCGTTGGGATTAAAGCTGCCATTTCGCTTCAGATGCCCACGGGCAGCACTGAGCAGCTCCACTGCATCGGCATCGGTCCACTTGATGTTGGGGAACAACCGGCGCAGGGCATTGCGGATCATGCTGACCACTTTGGTCAACAGGCCGTTTTTCGGGTCTTTCTCCGCCAGGTGTGCCAGGTATTCCTCGGCAACGATCCGGTTGGCTTCCACTTCGCTCTTGCCTTCCATCTGCCGGGCGTAGCGTTTGGCCAGTGCCTGCTTCAGCCGGTCGCTCATATCCCGGTGGATTTCATCGAGCACGGTATCCAGCCGCTTGCCCAGCAAACCACGGACGCCTTTATGGCCTACCAGTTCATGGAGGACGGTACGGGTTGCCTCGCCCACATTGTCCAGGTTGGCAGCGATCAGGTAGGTATCGCCCGAGTCCGGGTCAAACAGGCCCCGCACCCGGCCTTGTGCCTTGTCGCTGATGACTGTCTGGTAAAGGTGTGAGGGCAGTTCGGTTTCAGACTGCAATACATGGATGGCCTGACCCAGTTTCTGCTCCAGCGGCTTCAGCTTCAGCCGCAGTGGGCCGGACTGGATGCCTTTGGCGTTGGTGTCTTTGCGCAGGGCGTAGAAGGAGCCTCCCTCGTTCAGGTCGGGGAAGCCTTGTTCAGCGGCTGACTGGTAATCACCCTCCTTGCCGGTAAAGTGATCCAGCACATTAATCCGGTCGCCCCGGTTGAAAAAGTTGATCAGGTTCCGGGTGCCTTTCATGGCCAGTGGTGAACCACTGCTTTTCAGGATGACCGACGAACTGTTAGTGCTGTCCAGTGCCGTCATAATCCGGGCAGCCGCCGGGTTCCCCAGCCGCGCTCCCGGCGCTTGGTGGGATTTCCCCCGTCCCTGGGGGTTATCCGTAGGGTGTCGCAGGGTCTTCAGGTCGCTGTCCGACAATGGCAAGACGCCAGTGACATTGTATTTGCTGTCCAGCAACACCACGGCATTGCGACTGATCGTATCCAGAAAGGGCCGCACCGTTTCCGGTGAGCTGAAGTTGATGTGAGGCCGGTTAAAGCGCAGTCGCCGTTCGGTAATGGGGAATGCTTTATTGCGAGCCATGCGTTTAGGTGCCACCGTTCCCGTCTGCACCGTGCCATCGGCATCCATAATCCTGGCGTGGCCGGTGATACCCACCACAGCATGACCCATATTTATTATGCCACTGCCGTCCAGCACCTCGTTCAGGCTGTGGGTAATATGCACATCGGAGGTACTTGGCTCAGGATCACCGGACGGATGGTTATGGGCAAACCAGACGCTTTTGGCATCCGGTGTGGCAACCACTGCACCGGCCAGTGTCCAGGGTGACACGGAGGCAGAGGCTTTCTGCCCTTTGCTGTGCTTGATGACATTAATTACCTTGTCGTTGCCATCAAGCACAATGGCGTACATTTCCTCCTGCGCCAGCTTGCGGATCGGGGCGATAAAGTGGGCAAGGTCGTTGTGGGTGTGGATGGTGTCGGTGCCTGCCCTTATGGTGCCGGTTTCAACGTGCTTAACCAGAACACGCTGGTTCTCGATGATTTGCTGCTTGCGTTCTTCACCGGACAGATCAGGGGAGGCGAACAGGTCTTTCTGACCGGCGTCTTCCAGATTCGATTTTTTGCCACGGCGCTTACGTTCTTCTACTCCGCTTTGTTGTTCGTTTTCTCCGGCTCGGTATCTGCCCCCTGGTTCATCAATTTGTCGAAGTCGGATTGTGCCTTCAGTATCTTGTCCCTTGCTGCCTGCATCTGCTTCTTCTGCTCTGGAGTCAACAGATGCCCGTAGCGCAGATCGGATTTTGCCCAGGTTTCCAAGCAACCCACCAGATCATCAATGGTCTGCCGGATCAATATGGACTGCACGGTCTTCCTTGCCCACGGGGTATCGGCCAGCTTTTTCAACCGCGCGACAATACCGGCCTTATCCTCCCGGCCATCCAGATACCGCTTGACAGCCGCCCGTTCTGCACCGCCCAGACTCTTGATCCCAGGCACCGAATAGTGGGGTGCATTGCGGCTGTTGTATTTGCCTTTGCCTTCCTCAATCCCCGCAAAGTCATCATCCGTCCATTCATCACTGTCCAGGGTGCCATCATCAACGGCATCCAGCAGGTCGTCTACTTCATCCCTTTGGGCTTCTCTGGCAGACTCAGTTGCTCGCCCTGCGGGTTCTCCCGGTTCACCTTTTCCGTTGCTGCCTTCAGCATCTTGAACAGGTCCGGTTTGTTTGGCCTGTTTCGGGTCCTTGATCGGAGTGCTCTTGTCGCCATAGTCTCTCTCCAGTTGTTGGTTGGTCTGCTCGATCAGATTATTCAGCGTAGCCTCTTCGCTGCCAAACATATCCCCACCGGCCTGCCCCTGCTTCTGGAGGTACTGCTCAATCTGGCTGGCCAGCTCAGAGAGTGCCTGCCCCACCTGCTTTGACTTGTTCAGGTTGGCATCGAGCCAGCGGGCGAACAGTTCCGTTTCCGGGCTAAAACTGTCCAGCAGGGAACGCTGGTCCAGAATCTCGTCCACCGACTGGCCACGGTTGCGGCTGTCTTGCAGGATACGGCTGGCTTCCACCAGTGAATCAATAACACCATAGCCACCGAGCTCAGGATCTATACCCTTGGCCCTGGCAAAATGCGGTGCCGCCATAGCCAGCGACTTGATCAGGTTCTTCAGGTCCGGTTTGTCGTCCTCGGCAAATAGGCTGTTCAACCGTTCATCATCGTAGGCTTTCATAAACAGGGCCGACTCCACCCGGTCGCGCATCTGTTTATTCCAGTGACCCTCTCTGGTCTTCAGCTCTGCGGATTCGTCACCGAGCCGGTCAGCGAACCGGGCAAGAAAGGTGTCATTACTGCGGTGCAGCAAGTCGCCCGTGCCATCGGTATCGAAGTGGTTAAGGTCTTCCTGGGTAATACGGCTGGCGTCCAGCTTGGCTTTTTCCGCCGGGGACATCGTAGCGGTTTCGGGCTTATTGGCCTCCTTGGTAAAGGATACCCGGTCTTCGGTATCGAGCTTGCCCTGACGTTGGCGCACCAGTACCGGTTCTTTGAAGCCGTCAATAGCCTCCGGCTTCAGGCCAAAGGCCTCGGCGTTGTCCTTCAGGTACTGGCGGTAGGCTTCAGCCCGGTCCCCATAAAGGCGGTATGCCTTGCGGATCGCAGATACCCGGCCATTGCCGCTTTCCACCACCCGGTCACTGCCGATGATCGGCGCGCCACTGCTGGCCAGCGGGTTAGCGCCGAGTTTCTTCGGGTTCAGCTTGCTGGCAATGCCCCGGATCTGGGTTTCACTGGCCTGCCTTGCCCGATCCCTCGGTTGCAGTTCTGCCGGGTAGTCCGGGTTGACCCTGCCGGTGTCGTTATGACTGGTGATCAGGTCGGACTGTTCATAGAGGGCATACTGCGTGCTGACTTCCCGTTCATCGGCCATCACCGTTTCGTCGGCCTTGCCCAGTACCGGCTTTTTTCCAGAGGGCGTCCCCGACTTCTGCTGCGGAGTGAGTCGCATCCCTTCCTGCCGCTGGCGAGCCTCGATGGCCTGCACTTCCCGTTCAAAACGGATACCTTCCCCGCTTTCTACTATGGCCTTCAGGTTGGCCAATGCCTCTTGCATGGAGGTCGGCGTAAAGCCCCGGCCACCTTTACGGGCTTTCATTTCCAGATTGCGCTGGTTCTCGATCAGTCTGCGGACGCGGCGCTTCTTGCCGGTATCCCCTTTGCGCCAGTTGAACGAACGGAACAGGCGGTTCAGGCTGTTCATCCGTTCGGTGTAGCGGGTCAGGTCCTGATCGGGGTCGCCGGTGTACTCCGGGGAGCCAGGGTGCTGGCTGGGGGCCTTGTCGATCTGATCAGCACGGCGCTGCTGGCTGTCCTGCTGTGCTTGATCAGGATTGGCCGATACGTTGCCATGGCGGTTGCCGGTAAAGTCGGCTTGCGGATAATGGGGCAGGGCCTGTTGTCGGGGTTCGACTGGCGGAGACTTTTCTCTGGTGACTGTCCGGTTCTTCCAGCGGTGCTTCTCTGGTACCGGCTTCTGCTCCTGTTCAGGCATACCCACAGTGCGGGTATCCATTGGCTGCCTGCGCGGGTACTGCCCCTCCTGTCCCACGGTTCGCCCCTGCCACTGGCTCGGCTGCTCCATGTTGTTAGCAGGGTCGGCAGTCTCCACATAGCGTTGGCCAAACCGTACAGCCTCTGCCGGATTAACGGGTCGGTTGCGCTGCCAGGCTGGCTGGTCATAGTCACTGAAATCTTGTGGACGGGCACCCGGCATATCGGACACACCGCCACCACCGGGAGGATCATTCGGGTTATGGTCATCCCACCCTGTAGGAGCTTCCATTTTCGGATCGGGCGGGTGGTACTGCCCGGTCAATGGGTCCGTATAGCTCTGGTGATGATCTGCCCAGCCTTCCGGTGCGGCCTGTGCTTCGGCTTCGGCCTGCGGCACCTGCTCGCCATGATGCTGCAACCAGCTCTCCAGATTGGCAATGG
>NZ_JBLYNV010000094.1:0-12828 GCF_049310165.1 Endozoicomonas sp. ALE010
ATTCGTCCTGCCAGAACCAAGGTATAAACACCAGTTCAAAATCACCGCGCCCAGCATCAGCGTCCATAACATAATCATAAAACACACCACCAACGCCGTTAGCAGTGCTCTCCAGAATGACCTCAGTATTTTTTTCATTAGGTACTGCCTGTAATACACCCGCCAGGTGTTCATCCGCATTGGGCCAGAAGGCTACTTCCGATCCATGAAACAGCTGCGCTGTGGATGATCGACCTGCTCCCTTATTGCCAGCGGTTCCCACCCGATACCCGGAATCGTGGTAAAACTCCAACAGCTTGGAGCTTTTATTCTTGAGCTCCCTCTGGGTAAACGGTGGCTGATTGTCGTGGTACCGCTGCACCATATCAAACAGATTGGCGGTGGCATCGGCTTCATGGGTCAGGATGTAGGCTCGTAACCCCTTGCGATTGCTCACCAGCCAGTAAAAACGACCTTCAGTATAGGTGGAGCAGCCCTGTTGTCGTCCTTTCAGTACAACAATTCTCACCTTGCCCGTGCGCTGGCGTTGATCCTCAATGCGTCTATCCAGGTAGAGCTGAGCCTTATTGAGTTGAAAGGGAATGACTTTGGCGCTTTTGGTGCGGATCTTCAGGCACTTGCTGGCGTAAAACTGAAACTCAGTCAACAGCCGTTCCCGGGCTGGCTTTACCCGTCTTTTTCTTCCAGCCATTCGTCCAGCGTCGGTATCTTTTCCGCTACCACAGTCTGCTCATGGCGATCCCGCCAGTGGTAACGGTTTTTCATATACATAATCAACATGGCTGGCGAAACATCCTTGTTAAGCCCCAATGCTCCCTGCATGTATTTCTCTTCCCAGAATACCTCTGCCAAAACATCTGCCTGAGCCACAGCTTCTGCAAATTCCTCATGCTTATCGATATACGACAAAAACGTGTTGTAGCTAATGCCCATTTCCGTAGCGGTAGCCTTTCGGCTTAAACCGGTGCTCATCAGCTCCTTCACTTGCTCACACATTTCCGGTTTGTATTTGCTGTGGTTGGCCATGGTTAGAATAACTGTTTGATAGCAAAGGCTATGATGCCTGCGGTAGTGGTGGCAGCGATCCATTGAATCACACTGCTGATGGTCGAGTTTTTGAGCACGGCTTTCTCAATGGTGTCCAACCGTTCTTCACTGCGCTTTTCCCGCAACGCCAGGTTCACCATCCGTTCATCGTGTTTGGCCAGGGTCTGCAGGATCTGGGTGATGCCATCCAGCTTTTGCTCAATGCGATTGAAGCGGTCTTCATCACCCATGACTATCTCCTTGCAACACCCTTGAGTTTCTCAATGGTTCGGGCACCACCCAATCCAAGTAGACAGAGCAACAAAGTAATCACCGTGCTGGTGTCTGTTGTGGGTAACTGTTGAACCACTTCAGACTTATCAACAAGCATCAGTCCGATGATCACCACATCACGAACAATCCAGGTCCAGGCAAGAATAAACACACAGAGCCAACCAAGAGCGGGTCGCCAACCGGAGACAAAGACGGAGGGATGTTTGGCTTCTTCGATATTGGCCAATGCCTGGAGAATATGAGGCTGCTGCAACTGGTGATTCAAAGACAGTTCAGCTTTGGCTCGCTCTTCATCAGACGTGAACAAGCCATCAAGCCCACCCATCAGCGCTTTGGCAATTCCAGCCATTGGGTTCAGGTTAATCATCATCCACCAGCTCGAAGTGCGGGTAATCCTTAAACCGGTGATCTTTCAACTGACCATCCCGATCCCAGTCACCACCCCAGCGCAGCTTGATGCCCATACCCTCAGCAACCCCCAACACATACCCGGCAAAGTGCGCGGATCGCTGATAATCAAGCCAGTCCAAGGGATAAGCCATTACATCCACCGCCTTGCTGGGCAGCTGATTGTGGTTACTGTCTGGCCATTGCAACTGCGACTGACCATTTTCAAACGCCAGCATCTGGGCAGCTTTGCCCCGATGACCACAAATAATCGTGCAATCGTAATGCTCAATCACTTTTTTGAAGACACGCTGAAGCCGCTCATCACAAGTCGACAAATGTCGCCTGGACGAAGCGGAAAAGTGAAACATGAAGCCCCTTTTTTATAGTGGTTCAGTTTGGGAGTGGCAGATACTAAAAACCCGGCAACGGGGCCGGGCTTCTTTGAAGGATTCAGGCAATGGGAATGTAAGTTATCTAGAACGCTCCCAGCATGAGCTTTTACCGTACTTTGTGGGTCATTTTTAGTCAAGGCTTTAGTTTTCATACTTAATGGCTCCAGCCTCTTCCAGTAATTCCTCAGCCCGATCTTCAGCCAAGTTGATCCATTCACTGCACACTTCTTCACAGGCAATACGCCAGCGGTAAAGCGTCTTACGGCTTTTCCCGGTTATCTCAACTTTGCCTTTCTTCTGCTGCATATCAGGATGCTGCAATAGCCACATCAGATACAGAGAAAGCATCACCGGATTCTTGCGGATCGCTTTGGGTAGTCGATCATCGTTCCTGAAAAGATGACTCACTCGTAACCATGCACTGGAGCGGTTCGCCTGATTATCGTCATAGCGAATCGTCAGAATGGCAAAAAGTTCCGGATTCATACGCTCCCGAAGATCCCCTTTGCGAATACCATCATCACCCAGTCGTTCATCCCGTGTACTTTGATATTCTGGTGCAACAGTCGTCTTTCGATAACCACTGTTGATATCCAACTGCCAGCTGACAGTTTTCATCATCAGTTCCGGGGTTCCGAAGATCCGCATCAAGGCTGGTTCCAAAGCAAAGTACATGGCATTCTCCTGATTCAAGATTTGTTCTTGTGTACTTTGATCCATCAAAAACAGCGGGATCAGTCGCCGATACAGCCCACAAAAGTTTGGCGATAACGCCGAACATCCTCGCGTGTTCGTCTCACCAGTTCCGCTTCCGAGCCATAGAGTTCAACAAACAACGTGGCATTGACGTGTATGGCATCAGGAAGATAACGATGATGCCCGGGACACAAAGGCATGGTGTCAAAATGACTGGCCCGTCTTCCGGCTCCAGTACCACTGCGCTGATGGTGAACCTCTGCCGGAGTACCGGACATACCAGAGATCCTGCAGGCGATACAACCAAGTTGGGCAACGTCCGAGAGATATTGTTTTTCTTCCCTGGTCACAGTGATTCCTTACGCAAAATTCACCACCCGTTCCACCAGCTCATCCACCTTCACACGACTCCAGCCCCGCTCCGGATCCAGTACAAAAGACAGCAATACATCCATCGCTGCTGAGTACAGCTGCTCAAATATCTCCTGGCTCATACTAGAAAACTTCAGGCTTCTGGCCCTGACTCTGACCCCACCATCCGGGTATCCGATCACATCATAAAATCCAGCCTTCACCGTTACCCAACGACGAAATTCATCGAAGTTTTTCTCCGGTGTAAACCACTGATCAGTGCCAACCATCCGGCATGGCTGTGGCTCAAAATGATCGAAGCCTAGCTTCAGCAGAGCAAAGAACTTGCGGTGAAAGTGCGGGTTACGGACCTTACGAAACTCTGCCCGAATCACCTGCCCGGTCTTCAGCTGCTGCACAAATAGCTGGTCATCGTCGGATACCGGCATCAGCATGTGTGATGTCACTTTCTGCAATGCCAGCTCTGCCATCAGATCGCCTCCACAAAGTGCCAGCAAAGCACTATCACCAGCACAACCCAGGCCACCGCCAGCCAGACGCCATCCCAGAGCCCGTTCATCGGAACATTCCCATCAGTTTCTGCCGCGCACCCTGACCATCCAGCGGATCAATGCCCTGCTCAGCCATGTTCTCCCTGACCAACTGATTTGAGTGAATGGCGGGATCAAACTGGTGTTCGATGGAAAGCTGATCTTCAAGCGGCTCACCGCTCAACACCCGGTTGGTCAGTGCCTGATAGGCATTGGCAAATTTCACCTTCACATCCCGGCACTCTTGCGCTGAACCAGCAGAGCGCAACTCATGCCAGCCTGCCGCCCGCCCCGCCAGATACACCACCCTATGCGACCATGGATGGTGATTTGGAGAACCGGCATGGTCATTGGCTTCCTGCCAGGCTTTCGCCATTTCCGGTAGCCCCATATCCTCCGGTTTTGGCTGGCAGAACCGGCGAAACTCCGGAGCCGAGGGAGGCCAGTCGTTCCCCTCCCGTTTCACCCGGCGAATGCCCAGATCCAGCTGATTCGGATGCAGGTCGCTCAGGGTATCCAGCCACTGCCCGGTTCGATCCGCCAGGCCGTGCTCCCGTGTCCACTTCGCTCCGTACAGGCCGATCATGGTCCCAAACAGGTCCGCAATCTGCTTCGGGGTCGTACCCTGTGGCTGACGTTTGCTCTGTTGAGTAGTGTTCTGCGTTGGCTTCGAGGAATTGATCAAGCACGCTGGGTCTGCCAGCAGTTCTTTGCCTTGCTGCATGGTTCACCGTCCACTGGTTGGTCAGATTGTCGGGATTATTCAGGTAGGGTTCCGTGGTCATCACATACTGGGTGCCGGTGGTTCCGGTTTCGTCGCAGTAGCGACGGTAGGCCATCAGGTTGGCCAGCAGTTGATCAGAGGTGAAGCCCTCTTGCCGAATCAGTTTCCGGTACTTGTTGAAGGTTTTCTGCTTGTAGCCCTTCTTGCCCTCCCGCTTTGGGAAGGCTGTCCACCACTGCTCAAAGCGTGCTGACAAATCATCCGGTTTTTCCAATGATTTCTGCGTAACCGGACCGGACTGCTCTGTCATACCAGTCGTGCTCCCGGCACTTGATGGCACTTCCCCCGTCCTGGGAGTCGTGCGGTCGTCAGACTGCACATATGTCTTGTAAATATTTCTCTTATTCTCTTCTTCTCTATTTCTCTTATTCTCTAGGCGAGATTCTACCGAGCACTTGCCGAGCATCTTCCGAGCGTTTTCCAACAACGCTTCAGTTTGCTTCGAGCCCTTGTAATCACTGGCTTTCGCAACGGCCCTCTCGATAACAGGTATCACTCCGGGCAAGTCGTCCAGCAGCGTCTGCGGTAGTTTTACCAACAGCTTCAGGCGGGCATCAATCTGGGTGATATTGTCCACAGGATTATGTTCCATAAACTGCGGAATGCAGATGTACTTGCACTGATCAGAGGCCAACAGGAAACCGCTCGTCGTTAGCTCGGCAATCGCTCGTTCAACGCTCGGCTCGTCCCAGTTAAGGTCTGCAGACATATAGCCTTTTGGCATCCTGAAGATACCAATCAGATTCCCATGGCCGGTGGTCAACAGGTAAAGCGCCAGCAGTTTGGCTTTATCTGACAGCGACTGAATATCATCACTGATCCAGAACTGCCCGGAGACCTTGCCAAAGTCCTTCATACACAACCTCCATCAGCAGCTCCCCGGCCAAACCACCGATTGGTCTTCCGCTTTACCTGCTCATTTTTCTCCAGCCAGTTGGTTATGAAGCGAGTGAACCGGCCTTCACTGCACCCGGGGAAACGATCCCTCATGTAGGCATAAGCATTGATCAGCTCCTGCTCCACATTGATGCTAGGGTAGGTTTTCACCAGTTCGTCATAGAGATCGTGGGTCATTTCAAAGTGCGGGTGATGACCACGGATTGGCCAGGGAATCTCATACCAGTAAAGTGGCAGGGCTTCCTCGTTCAGAGTGTCTTCTTCATTTAAATTGCCTTCGCTAAGGCGCTTCTGGTCAGGTTGTATCATTTCTAAAATCCATTTATGCGTGTTATAGAAAATACATTATCCGCATTTTTGGAATAGTAAATCAATCAAAGCCACCATATTGGCTGAATGGCAGCCATTATCCTCAACACTGTGACTTAATGCTTCCTGAAGCAGGTGTTAGAGTGTTGCTAAAGAATCACAAATAATGGAATAACACCGTGACAACCCAGTGGTACGAACGAGCCCGACAGAAAGCGTCCGAGTTGAAAATATCTGATGTACAGCTAGCCCAAAAAATTGGCTGGGGGAAGTCGATTGTGAACGCCTGGATGAACGGCAACCGTCCTATAAAGCTGGAACAGAAAATGGCCATTGCCGATGCGTTAGGCGTCACGGTTTGCTGGCTTGATACCGGCGAGCAAGAGAAAAACCCGCATGCCATCCCGCTCATCACCCTGGATGATGTGAAAGCGATTCGTCAGCAGATAGAAGAGAAACAGCAGGCCATTAAAACTGATCCAGGCATACTGTTTCCCATTGTGGAATCCGGTAGTAATAGCTTTCTTATCCGACTGGACAATGACAGCATGATCGATCCCAATAATGCTCAAATCAGGCATATACCCTCAGGAAGCCATGTCCAGATTGATGTGGAGCAAACCCCGACACCGGGAAAAATCCTTCTGATTGAACACGACGGCCGCATGATGCTGCGGGTCTGGCAACGAATGGATGCCAATGAACATATTTTCAGAGTGATCAATCCGTTATACCGGGATCTGACCATTTCCTATCGGGGCAATATTATGGACATATACCAGGGCACAGCCGTTGGTTTTAGTTGCCCCCTATAGCGGCCAGTACAAAATCAGCACTCCGGGCTGCTGTCCATAGAGTTTAATGCAGCGGCCATCTACTATCTGCTTGTCATCCTGCCAGGCAACACCATTGAGAGCATCGCAATACAGTTTCGCCACATTATCAAAATCAGGCTTAACCCCGGGGCGAATCTTGCCCGCCATTGCCTGTCGCTGTTTAGGCTTTGACCAGCTTTTCGGCACCGGGAATACAGCCAGCACCAAAACCCCTACCGAACCGGTTAGCATGCCTTTGTCTCTCTGATTTTCCGCAGCCAACCGGACAGATTGCTCTGCCTGCTTTGTGGCAGAGGGCGTATAACAGCGTCCGCTGCGGGTAAACCGTGGCCGGCCCTTTCCTACTGGTACCGAATCAATAAAAATGGAAGATAAATCCAATTTATTGTCCAAATTAATCTCTGACTGCACCGTTATTGGAAGCCACTTTACCCATTCCTTTGCCAGATCCATTCCTGCCACCTCAAAAAAACTTCCTGCAACTCCTTAATAAACAGGAAATTAAAAAAACTTTATAGCCTATAACTATCAACTTATTACTATCAATTTATAAATATTATTTATTCCGCATTTGCGGAATAAACTTCCACATTATATAAATTTATTACAGATTCAGATCCAAATTAATAAAAAACAGGAATACCAATGGACGTAGTCACCCACGACCTCAACCGGCATCTCAATGCCATTGATGACAGGGAAGCCCTCGAAGAGACCATTGAGTCCGAACTTGAACGGATTGAAACCCACATTCAGGAACAGATCGAAGATAACAAGCCCATCATCATTGCCGGTTTTGGCGCTCTGACCCCGGGCAGCTTCCTGACCTTTCTTACCCTGGAAGAATTCCATCCCATGCAAGGTTATCGCTGGCTGGCCGTGAAGCAGCTGGTGCATGACTGCAACGACGAACGCTCCCGCCTTTCTGGTTGGGAAGTCATTAACTACGCCAGCAAAAGAGGTTATTGCCGTGGCTAATCAAACCCAGGTCAATCGACTGGAAGAACCCGTTGTTACCGGTATCAGCGACTGGCTGAACATCAACCAGTACACCTACGACTACGGCAAGGTATGCATCCTGAAAGATCGCATTGCCAGCAACATCACGCTGGATATGACGGTACTCCAGATCTATCGGGTAATCAGGGATGAAATCGCCGTATGGCGTAAAGATCCGAAAACGGCAGATGCCGTCATCGTTGATTTCCGCGCCTGGTGCGAACTGCACCGCACATTATCCAGTGCATTGGAAAAGAGTTTCCGGATGGAAATTGCTGACCAGGTGCTGGCCGTCAGAAACCGCATTCACCGGGACGAGGCCCTTCGCCATGCCAGCTAAAAAGAAAACCGGGCTTATTGAATCCACAGAAGTGTTGCCTGTGGATAAACCTGAATCCTCGGCACTGTCAGAAGTGGGACAGATCATGCAGTCGGCCATCAACCAGAATGCCAGCATCGACACACTGGAACGGGTAATGAACCTGTACGAACAGAGCCAGGCCATTGTTGCACGACAGCAGTTTAACGAGGCCTTTTCCCGTTTTCAGCAAGATATGCCAGTGGTTAAAAAGAACAAGACCGCTGCCTTTAACACCAATAATGGCGGTCGCATGGAGTACTCCTACGCCTCCATTGATGATGTGGTTGCTGCGGTTCAGCCGGTTCTTCACCGCTACGGACTGAGCTACTGGTTTGAGCAACAGCAGAATGGACCAAACATCACCATCACCTGCAATCTGACCCATGTATCCGGCCACACCATCTGTAACACGGCTACTGGTCCTATGGATAACACCGGTAAAAAAAGCGCCCTGCAACAGATCAGTTCTACTGTGACTTATCTGAAGCGTCAGACTCTAGTCGGGATTCTTGGCGTGGCCTGCACCGATGATGACACCGATGGCTATGTGCCGGATATGAAGGACTCAGCCCAGCCACCGGTTCAAAACCATTACCCCGATGCAGACTTCCAGCGCCTGTTACCAGAATGGCGGGCATCCATTGAATCCGGCCAACAGAGTGCAGATCGCATCATCCGCAAAATCAATTCCAAAGCGCCAGCCACCCCACAACAAGTACAACAACTGAAAGCCATCCAACCCAGAGGCCACTAAATGGACATTCTCGATATCCAACAGGGGACGCCCGAATGGCTCGCCCTGCGACAGAACCATTTCACCGCCAGTGAGGCACCAGCCATGATGGGCGACAGTCCGTTTCTCAGCCGGGACCAGCTGCTCCATCAGAAGAAAACAGGCAGTACCCCAGAGGTAAACGAATTTCAGCAGAAGAAATTCGATGCCGGGCATCGGGCCGAAGCAGAAGCCCGACCGTTGGCAGAGAAAATAGTCGGAGCGGACCTATTTCCAGCCACCGGTGTCACCACCATCGACGGGTTACCTCTGCTGGCCAGCTTCGACGGGCTGACCATGGTGGAAGACCTGATCTTTGAGCACAAACTCTGGAATGAAAAGCTGGTTGCCCAGATTGAAGGGGAAGGCATTGAACCTGCCTATTACTGGCAGTTAGAACAACAGTTGCTGGTTAGCGGCGCCGAACGGGTATTGCTTGTCTGCTCTGATGGTACCTCCGCCAAGCTGCGCTATGTCTATTACGAATCCCACGACTATCGTCGTGAGGCCCTGATCGCCGGATGGAAACAGTTTCAGGAGGATCTGCAGAATTTCGAGCCGGAAACACCTGTACAGGTACTGGAAGGCGAAGTAATTCAAGACACCACGGCACTGGTTGTACAGCTGGATGGATCCGTGATTGATTCCAACCTGCACCTGCTGGAAGAACAGATCTTCAAACGCATTGATTCCGTCAAATCAGCACTGGTTACCGATCAGGATTTTGCTGATGCCGAATCGGCGGTGAAGTTTTTCAAAAAGACGGAAACAAAGTTGAAGGACGGCAAAGAGACTGCACTTGCCCAGGTACCGGACATCGCCCGACTCTTCACCCGTATCGACCACCTGACCGAGGCCATGGCTACCAAACGCAAGTCCCTGGATAAGCAGGTCAAACATCAGAAGAAGCACATCAAAGACAGTATCGTTCTGAAAGCCGTCACCACCCTAGAAAAAGAACGGCAGGTGATCAATACCGAACTCACTCCCGGCTGGATCGCTGCCGTGGTTATGCCTGCTGATTTTCAGGAAGTGATCAAGGGGAAAAAGAGTGTCGCCAGTATGCAGTCAGCGGTAAATGATCGGCTGGCACAGGCTCGGATCGAACAGAAGCAGCAGGCACAGGACGTAAAAAACAATCTGGCGATGTACCGGAAAATAGCAGTGAATAAGGACTACCTGTTTCCGGATCTGGATGTGCTTCTCCATAAAGAGCAAACCGACCTGATGGCCATTATTGAACTGCGGCTGAACCAGGAAGCCAAGCAGAAGGTAGCTGACAAAGAACCCGAAAAAGGCGAGGACCAACCCGATCTGCTTTACACCAATGGCGAAGTCACCGAAGAAATCCTGACCGATGATATCCACGCCATGGAAAAGTGGCTCGGCAAAGGCTCACTGGACTGCTACCGCTTTGACCGCCACGGCAACGAATACCGCATCGAACTGATCATCCGCCGTGCTGCACTGATCACCCCCGCTCAACAACTTTCTCTACAAACAGAAAAGGAGATCTCCTGATGGCCGCATCCATGAATCGCGTCACCCTGATTGGCAGACTGGGCAAAGACCCGGACTGCAAAGCCACCGCCAATGGCAATGCCGTAACCCTTCTTTCCATCGCCACCGAAGAAAGCTGGAAAAAAGATGGCCAGAAACAAACTCGCACCGAATGGCACCGGGTGGTTCTCTATGGCAAACCTGCTGAACTGGCCGCTCAGTATCTGGGCAAAGGCCACAGAGTCATGATCGAAGGCCAGCTCCAGACCCGAAAATGGCAGGATCAGAATGGTCAGGATCGCTACCAGACTGAAGTCGTGTACAGCGGATATAACGGCAAGCTGCTGTTTCTGGAAAAGAACCCCAATGGTCAGCAGGCTCAGCCTCAGAATTATCAGTCACAGCCGGGCACGCATCAGAACCAATACACCAATGCCCGGGATGGCGGTCACACTCCCCAGCCCATGCAAACACAACAGTATGACTCCTACGACGACTCCATCCCATTTTAAAGGAGCTTTTAATGAAAGCCGGAATGAGCCCACTTACACCAGATGACCTGGCCCTGGCCATAGAGATAAAACAAAAGCAGACCGCTGGTCTCAGCTCGAAAAAGGAGGAAAAGGAACTGGCAAGAAAAGTCATGCTGGCAGACCGGATCGGTGAAGAAATGGAAGGCCGACTGTTAAATGCAGAAACCTTACTGATTGAAATGACGACGCTGATTGTTGCCATCACTGTGGGTATTAACAGCCCCCAGGCACGGGATCAGGCGATGCTGGTGACCGGGCTGATCCTGCAACGAATCCGTGAAAATGAACAGAACCCCGTCGTGCATGCAAGCGTCAAGATTCACTGAATAGTAATTACCAATAAAACCTGTGGAAAAACAGAACACTGAAGTTATCCACAACATCGCACAAAAAGGAAAGTTGACTATGGACGTTAAAATTCTTACAGCCCCAGAGAACACCAAAAGCCAGATGCTGTCAGGTACCACCGAACTGAAAATGTCCCATATCGAGATAGCCAATGTGGCTGGCAAACGGTCAGACAATGTTAAACGAACCATCGAAAGACTGGTTAAAGAGGGTGCAATTGCCTCTCCTCAAATTGAGGAGAGGCCAAAACAGGGGGTTTCAGGGCAGTTTGTGGAACATCTGCTGCTGGATCGCCTCGACAGCATCACCGCAATGGCTTCCATCGACGGAAATTATTGCGCCGACCTGGTAGTGCGCTGGGATAACCTGGAATCCGGCAGAGCGATCCCCACGGCTCACTTAAAAGAAGACGTTCAACCTGAAGAGCCGAAGCCCCCCACATCCCAGGTTTTGCTGGAAATGAACATGGCCACCTCCCTGAAAGCCATTGCTTTTGCCGAGGCACTGGGCTTTACCGGAAACCAGAAATTACTCTCTGCTGACCGGTTGCTGAAAAGCCAGATCGGTTTCTCGCCACTGGAAGCCATGGGTCAGAAACAACTGGTAGCGCCTGTTCAGGCCATGACGTTTACGCCTACCCAGCTTGGCCAAATGATGACACCGCCGCAGGATCCCCGCCAGGTAAATAAATTACTGGAAGCGGCAGGACTCCAGATCAAAATCGATAGTCAATGGGTACCTACCGATCAGGGTCAGCCTCTGTGTGAAATCCTTGATACCGGAAAAGCCCATAATAGCGGTACGCCAGTGAAACAGGTGAAGTGGTATCAAACCGTGCTGAACCGTTTACAATCTACACTCCCCAATGAACCCAAAACTGAATCGATCAATCAGGATGGCCGCTATGCTGATCCTGCGGAGGTTGGTTCTGAAACCGATGAAGAGCCTATCCAGAGAAAACAAAGACGCAAACGCAACCGCTACGAGCTGGACGATTACTTCTCTCTGGTAGAACTGGGCGAGTTTATTGGCCGGAGCCGCCAACATGTAGTCGAGGTGTTGGAAAAACTACGAATCATCAAATGGACCGGTCAGGGCAAAAAAGGCAAATACCTGCTTACCGACCGTGGTTGGCAATATGGCCTGATGTACGATCCAACGGAAACCTCGTTCCACAACCGAAACAGTAAGCGGCTGACCACCAGTAATGCCCAGCCGGTACTGGGTTATGACATTCTGAAATTTTTTTAACCAAGCCTATGGCCAACTTCATAAGAACCAGCTTCGATGGAAATTGGAAATTCCTATGAACTGTAGAACAACTAAAACCAATCTAAAATCTTTCCCCTCAAAAAAGGAGCAAGTGGCATGGAAGTGAAAGCCCCCATTGAATGCATCAATTACTCAACTCGTGAAGCGGCAATGTTTATTGGTGTTTGTAAAAGTGCACTGGACAAGTCGAGGGTATCGGGAGAGCTGTTTGGCCAGACACCGCCCCCGTTTATAAAACTGGGCCGGTCAATTCGTTATCGGGTAGAAGATCTGAAAGCCTGGGTGGATCACCAGCAAACCTATGAGAATCTGGCAGAAGCTGAAGCGGAGAAAAAGTTCGGTCAGAATCCGAACTGATTCCGAACCTGACCATATACACAAAAGGCTTCCATAAGGAAGCCTTTGTTTTTACTGCATTTTAAATTAGGTGCCTGGCGATGACCTACTCTCACATGGGGAGACCCCACACTACCATCGGCGATCGGTCATTTCACTGCTGAGTTCGGGATGGGATCAG
>NZ_JBLYNV010000095.1:0-12794 GCF_049310165.1 Endozoicomonas sp. ALE010
CTCAGGCTACAAATAAAGGAGGGCAGTGCTTGGGTAAGCGGAGGTGTTCACGCTTACCAGAATTAGCGTTCACGTTTACCAGAATATGCAGCTGGAGGTTTCAGGGCGTAAGTCTGGTAGGGGCTTGGAACTAAATCTGGAAAAATATGCTTCTGGTGCTCATCAGCAAACAAGCTATTATTCTCGTTATTTCTATTTGAGATGTACTATGAATCTGAGAGATTTGTCTCGATCTGAGCAAGCTAAGATACTCGCAGATTATCATGACAACAGAGATATCGGTCGGGAAGTATTCGAAGGCATTAGTGACTGTTTGTCTGGTGATGCTGTCATTAAGTCAGCCAAAAAGCTTGGGTTAGCTGCTGGCAAGGAGATTATTGCTCAGAATGAGAATGAGCTAACGATATTGATGGATTATGCTTATCACAATCAAAGGAATGGGCTCTTTAATGCCATAGAGCGCTTCACAAACATGAATTCTAATGTGGTTGCGGAGTACCCTGAGTTTTTCAAAGCAATAAATGCGTCGTTTTATTCAGTTTTCTCTGTAACGTCAGTGACGCCGGGACTTGGAATCACGGTTGAGGATATGCTGACTGGAGAAAATATACACATCATTGATGTAGGCTTTTCACACTCTCCACGAGTTCCAAATATGTGTGGTCGGATAATTCCTTTTAAAGAGGGGTATTACTGTACTTCGGGTGCGATGCTGCCACTTTTCAAGGCCCACCAACAAGAAGCTGTAGATAGAATTCTGGTTAAGTTCTCGGCTCATAAACTGTCCATGCAACAGCCGGTTTTTTCAAAGAAGCAGGAAGCTGCTTTTCAGGCTGAAATCATTCGGTATCTTTTGAAAACGGATGCCTGTGAGAGAGTTGGCTTTATTTAGCTTCACCATCCTTGATCGCAGCCAGGGTTTCATCAAATTGGCTGCGTAGCTCTTCAATCCAGAAGGTCACTTCGCCGGGTGTTTCAGAAGTGTTGGTGAGCAACATAGCTCAACTTAACCCTTACGATATCTGTCGTAAGGGTTTTGTCGTTTTTAGAGTTTGCAAAAGAAAAAGCGGAAGAATTGCCCCTTCGAGTTCTCCACTTTTTTGTCTTTCAAGATTGGTGCGTTTGTTTAAAAATTTGCCGAAGTTCACACCGGTGGTTAGCAGGTGCTTTTCCAATAGGGTTCGGGGCTGGATTCAAAATGATCCCTGTTCTCGCCTCTTTTGGCCAATACATAACTGTGCCCGTGTGATTCGATTACTCTGATATTGGAAGCAGGAATTCCCGACTGGTTTAACAACCTCGAAAGTCTCTGTCCTTTGGTAATATTGCCATTACCTCTATCAATTCCCGCGATAGTAATAACCAGAAGCCCTCTGAGAGGGGCCAGCAGTTCATATATTTTCTGGAAGAACTCTTTTGCCTGCTCTTCATCCTGGTGGTCAAACTTCTCAATAAAGGGAATGTATATCTGGTCAAATGTCTTTGAAGCCTCAGTTTGTTGTGATTGATTATTATCGTTGGCAAGGCTGTCATCCATAAGTTCACCCGGATCAGGTGTGATAACCTGCATTACCCTGTCATTAATCCAGTCCGTCAGAAAATTATCAAAAACCCAGCCATAGGTTGGGTGAGTGCTTATTTGATCCGGGAATAGTTGAGATTGATCTGAGGGGAAGGGAAGATTAAAAATAGAGCGAAACACAGGCTCTTCATCGTAGATACCATTTAAGTCATTTAGCCAGTCCCTTAAATCACCATAGTTTATATGGTCATCCTTACTCAATATTCCTTGTGGCCAGGGATCGGACGGCGGACTGTTCTTGATCATTGAGTAATTGTCGTGAAGCCCTGAGTTCTGTTCAATGCTGATGCTGGTGCCGGGCGTCGCTCCGGCTGACATATCGGTGGCTGTTGAGCTAATACTTCCAGTGTCTTGAGTATCTATTTCGCTACAGGATAAACAGCCTGGAGTAGTATTTTCGTCAAGCTCGACTATTTGATAGTCGTTAAGTTCTTTGCTGTTAATTGAGGAGCTGTCGTGGGTAGCACAAGACGCTGAGAAATAAAGTGCTGCTGGTGAGGGTATCGGGTAAATGGGCAGCTGTTGTTTTGCAGCGGCAATGTCAGACGGTGACATGTCAAGCTGATTTATCGAGTCGATGGGGCTCAACTCACCGGTCAGTAAAGATTTGGCGCTGCCCGTAATCAGGGCTATCAGAGGAATCATTTGTAATCGGTCGCTTCAGATGTTTGTGCAGATAAAACGGTAGCATGCTTACCAGTGATCTTCTCTTGTTCCTGATCACAGGTATGCTTGAAAGCTTCATGGGAGGCACTCTGTAAAGCCTTCATTTTCAGGGACTGTTTCCGGGCTCGATAAGTAGCTTTCCCTTTTTCGGATTGTGTGTAAGCTCGTTTGGAAGCTTTTCCTCTCTCGGACTGTGAATAAGCCTTCTTGTAAGCCTTCCTTTTCAGAGATTGTTCCCAGGCTCGTTGGGTAGCTCTCCCTTTTTCGGAGTGCCTGTAAGCTCGTCTGGCAGCTTTTGCTCTTTCGGACTGTGAGTAAGCCTTCAGGTAAGCCTTCCGCTCCTTGGACTGAGAGTAAGCCTTCTGGTAAGCCTTTCCTTTCTCGGAATATGCGTAAGTCTTCCGGTAAGCTCTGCGGCAAGTCTTCCCCTTCTCAGAATTTTCCCAGGCTCGCGTCATAGCCTTTCCTCTCTCGGACTGTGACCAGATCTTATAGTAAGCCTTCCGTTTCTCAGTCTGTTCGTTTGTCTTCCTTTTCTTGGCCCCGGTACAGGGGATCTCTTTCCCGGGCTTAGCCTGAGCTTGTTTGGCAACGCTTACTTTCCCGTGCTGCGCGTTAGCCTTCCGGTCAGGCTTATCATGAGAGAGGGGCAGAGATTCACCAGAGCTGGAAGCAAAGGCATTAAAATGCAGCTCATTTCTTGCGGGAGGTATATTTTGTTGAAGCTGTTCACTATTTGTTCGAGGGTTGATTATAGAAACTGGCATTGCTCGCACAAAGCGAGGATCAACAAGATGTTGATTGTTGGGTAATGGATCAGTAACTTCACCAGGATTGTGATGAATATTAATAGCTGAGGAGCTTTGAGAGTAAATAACCCTGACTGGCACTTTTTTAAAGCGGGAATCACTGAATGGATTATGTAGACTTGCACTGCATGGAATCAAGTTGTTGAAATAATTACTGGGTTCAGTTTGACCAACGCGCAGCCCGAACACCAAACTACTTTGCTGTGGACAGGCTTTAAAAACCAATCCACTGCCTGACATAACAGACTCATACGCTTTTTGAAATTCCGCATACAGTGAGTGTGAGGTTAAATAGGGATTAGTCATTGAATTATAGAATTAAAGGCTTACAGTGTGAGACCACTCGTTCTTATAAAAGTTCCTCTCTAATACAATGTGGTCAATACAAATTCTTCAAAAGTCAGCGCCTCATGAATGATGAGAACGCTGGTGGTTGGATGGTTGGGTTTGCCTGCTGTTGGGCAAGAATTGGTGTTACGGATGATGATCCGGCATCGTCAGTGAAATGATGGCAGTGAGTATGATAAAGAATGAAGAGATCCACAGGCAGGCTGCCAGTCCTCCCCATTGAAAAGCCAATCCCGAAAGCACGGTTCCGGTTAAACGCCCCATGGCGTTGGCCATGTAATAGAAGCCAACATCCATGGATGCACCTTCTTCCCGGGCAAAAGAGACAATCAGGTAAGAGTGCAGCGATGAGTTGATGGCGAAAACCCCGCCAAAAATCAGTAGGCCGATAATCAGACTCAACTGTGGATACCACTGGCATGTGATCGCCAGCGCCAGCAGGACCGACACCAGTAATAGCGTTGCTGACCATAATGCCAGGGCGGTGCGATTCTGGATATGCTGGTTCTCAGCCCCGGTAATTTTGGGCGCAATACCCTGAACCAGGCCATAACCAATCACCCATATAGCCATGAAACTCCCTGTTTCCACGTGGCTCCAGCCAAAAACGGCACTCAGGGAGACAGGAAGGGCGATGACAAACCATACGTCCCGGGAGGCAAAGAGAAAAAGGCGGGCCGCAGAGAGAGTATTGATGGCCTTGCTCTTGGAGAATATCTGGGTAAATTTGGGCTTGCTGCGGGCTTTACCCAGGTCTTTTTGCAGCCATATCAGGCTGCCTGCCAGTACCAGGGTCAATACAGACGACATGGTCAGCATGGCACTCTGAAAACCAATCAGACTGAGCAGGGCCCCGCCCAGAAAGAAACCTGCACCTTTCAAGGCATTTTTGGACCCCGTCAAAATGGCTATCCAGCGATAGAGTTTTCCCGCCTGCTGGCTACTGACCAGGGTTTTTATGGAGGTCTTCGCGCTCATCTTGTTCAGGTCCTTGGCGATGCCTGAAATCGCCTGGGCAAACATCACCAGAGGTATAGACAGGAACTGGGCAGGGACTGACAGCATCAGCAAAGCGGTGATCTGCATAAACAGGCCGATATTCATGGTTCTGTTCAGACCGATTCGGGCGCCCAGCCAGCCGCCAAGCAGGTTAGTGACTACCCCGAAGAACTCATAAAAGAGAAACAGCATGGCAATTTCCAAACCGGAATAACCCAGTGCATAGAAGTGGAGAACCACGAGCATGCGCAGGGCACCATCGGTCAGGGTGAAGTTCCAGTAGTTGAAGGTGATAAGCGAATAATTTCTTATCTGCTGTTGCCGGAACTGCCTGGTGTTTTCAACGTGGGTAGTCTCAGTCATCAGGCGTTCTCTCTGCCAACCTTGAGTGCCAGCTCGGCCGTACGACATGCGTAGCCCATTTCATTATCGTACCAGGCATAAATTTTTACCATGCGCTGGTCAACCACCATAGTGGACAGTGCATCAATAATTGAAGAACGCTGGTCACCACGGTAATCGATGGAAACCAGGGGCCTTTCTTCATAACCGAGGATGCCGTTCAGTGAACCCCCGGCGGCGGATTTCAACAGCTGATTAACTTCCTCCACCGAAGTATCCCGGGATACGTCAAACACCATATCAGTGATCGATGCATTCGCCAGGGGTACCCGGATAGCATGGCCATTCAACCGACCCTTCAGATCAGGAAAAATCTGAGTGATGGCAGTGGCAGAACCTGTTGTTGTCGGGATCAGGGACATGCCACAGGCGCGTGCTCTTCTCAGGTCCTTATGGGGCGCGTCCAGAATCGTCTGGGTGTTGGTCAGGTCATGAACGGTGGTGATAGCGCCGCGGGTAATGCCAAGATTTTCGTGAATGACCTTAACAACAGGCGCTATGCAGTTGGTGGTGCATGAGGCGGCGGTGACAATGCGATGCTGGTTGGCATCATAGAGATTATCATTTACCCCCATAACCACATTCAGAACACCTTCTTCCTTCACGGGGGCGGTGACGACCACTCGTTTAACGCCCTGCTCAAGATATTGGTTAAGTTTGGCTGTTGCCTTGTGAACACCTGTGGCATCGATCACCACATCACAATCCGACCAGTTTACGGCAGTGATCTCTTTTTCCTGAAAGCACTCAATACTCTGACCATTGATGACAATATGCCGGTCGTCCGATGAAATGGTTTCCTGCCAGGTACCTTGTACTGAGTCAAATTCCAGCAGGTGGGCCAGTGTTGCACTGTTCCCGGCCACGTCATTGATTCTGACGAACTCAATGTCCGGCCAGTGCCATGCGGCTCTCAGTGCAAGTCTGCCGATACGGCCGAAGCCATTGATACCTACTTTGATCGTCATTTTCTTACTCCTTAACAGGGCGGTCAGGCATGGATTCCAGCCGACCGGTATCCTGCTGGTACTCACTTTTCAGACAGTTTGAGTGGCGAAGGCCGTCAACGATTTTGTTCATCCAGCCGGGCAGACTTTCTGCTACGGAATAGAAAATCCATTGATCTTTACGACGGGTTTTTAACAAACCATGATTTCGCATTTGTGCCAGATGTCGGGATATCTTGGGCTGTGGCTCATTCAGGGCAGATACCAGTTCATAGACACACAACTCACCTTGCCGGGCTATCAGTAGCAGGCAGCGGAGGCGAATTTCATCCGCCATCATTTTGAAGAACTCAGGGGGTAGCATCAAAATTGCTCAAACATGTGGATATGCGCATATTCGCATATTGTGGATAAAATACAAGTCAAATATGCGCAGGCTCACCAATTTTTGAGTAGTTGTGTGCTGGTATGATTATGGCGGGAGAATGAGGGGTTGGTTCAATTAGGTATTCGTTATTGAAGACTTAGAGA
Organism: Endozoicomonas sp. ALE010; assembly: GCF_049310165.1. Classification (NCBI taxonomy): domain Bacteria; kingdom Pseudomonadati; phylum Pseudomonadota; class Gammaproteobacteria; order Oceanospirillales; family Endozoicomonadaceae; genus Endozoicomonas; species Endozoicomonas sp. ALE010. Next base: position 6,285 of record NZ_JBLYNV010000095.1, read on the forward strand.
GCGCTTGCTACTCAGGCGGTAGAGAAGGGCGGTTCAGGTTTACATAAGATAAAGCATGGCCATAAAGACAAAGCCGGGCAGAAAAAAACCAACCAGGGCTCCGGATTCCCTGTCTCCCCAGCGTTTCTCAGTCACCTTGCCGGAGTAGTGGATGATAGCAATCCATGACAGCAGGCAGATAGCTGCAATCATCCAGCTGGTGGGTGTCATTCCCTCGATAATTTTCATCAGATTGAACACAATCAGGAGCCCTCTCAAGCATGGTTTACTAGAAAGATAGACTCTTTTTGATGAAATAAGTTCCCTTCCCGGGGAAAGGTGAAAAATGGTTATAACAAAAAGGGGCCAGAGCCCCTTAAAGAATGAGATGAATATTACATGGCCGGGTAAGTGTAAGAAGCCTGAATACCCAGTGGCAGACCAAGCGCCCAGTAAGCCAGCAGGAAGATAGTCCAGCCGATCAGCATGGCGATGGAGTATGGCATCATAATGGAAGCCAGAGAGCCGATACCGGAGTTCTTCACATAACGCTGGCAGTAAACCACCACCAGTGGGAAGTAAACCATCAGCGGAGAAATGATGTTGGAAACCGAGTCACCAACACGGTAAGCCGCCTGAGACAGTTCCGGAGAGATGCCCACCGCCATCAGCATAGGTACCAGGATTGGACCAATCAGGGCCCATTTGGCAGAAGAAGAGCCGATCACCAGGTTAACGGTGGCGGTCAGCAGGATCATGCCAATAACAGTGATTTCGGCAGGCAGGTTCATGGCCTGCAGAACTTCCGCACCGCTCAGGGCCAATACGGTACCCAGGTTAGACTGGGAGAACGCGTACAGGAACTGCGCACAGAAGAAAGACATCACCAGGTAAGAGCCCATGGTGGACATGGTGCTGTTCATGGCAACCACAGTGTCTTTAGAGGTCTTGAAGGTGCCAGAAACTTTACCGTAGACAATACCCGGAATGATAAACAGGATAAAAATCAGCGGCACGATAGACTGCATCAACGGTGCAGAGAATGCTGTGATTTCACCGGTCGGAGAGCGCAGTGGCGAAGTCTCAGGAATAACGGCAGCAACCAGCACTGCGATACCTGCCAGCATAGCCAGGCCAGCGGCATTAAAGGCTTTGCTTTCTTCTGGCGTAAAGGAGCTAAGGTCTGGAGCTTTCTCTGCATCTTCATCCAGGGCAGCAGTTCCCCGCAGACGTGGCTCAACAATTTTGTCAGTGACATACCAGCCAATAGCGACGATGACAATACTGGACGCACCGGTGAAGAACAGGTTGGCCAGTGGGTTCATCTGGAAAGCCGGGTCCAGAATCTGTGCAGCCGACTGAGTAAAGCCCTGCAGCAGTGGATCAATACCGGACGGGATAAAGTTGGCAGAGAAACCACCGGATACGCCGGCAAATGCCGCAGCGATACCCGCTAAAGGATGACGGCCCGCCGCATGGAAGATAATACCGCCCAGAGGAATAACCAGAACGTAACCAGCATCGGCTGCAGTATGGCTGACAATGGCAACCAGGATCAGCATTGGGGTTAACAGTTTGACCGGGGTGACACCCAGCATTTTCTTGAGACCGGTATTGATGAAACCGGATTTCTCCGCCACGCCGATACCCAGCATGGCAACCAGGACGATACCCATTGGGGCAAAGCCAGCAAAATTCTTAACCATGCTGGCAAGAAAGGCCGCAAGAGCGGAGCCGGTCAGCAGGTTTTTTACCGCCACAGTTTCACCGGTGGCCGGATGCACCATGTCCAGGCTCATCTGGGACATCAAGGCAGACAAAACCCAGACGATGACCATGCCATAAAGGAATAACAGTGTCGGGTCCGGCAGTTTGTTGCCTGCCTTTTCAACGGCGTTCAGGAAGCGATTCATCAATCTGGAATCGCCCGGTTTCACCTCCGGCATTGGAGAAGCTTCAGCTACACTCATGGATGACTCTTTCTCTTACTACTATTTATCGAAATGGTGATTATGTAAAGATTTTAAAAAATCAAAGATGAGATACGGAATGATCCAGATCAATTAAATATAATAAAGGGAAGTGCAGTGATAATATTTAGAGATATTTTCTGATAAGGGTGGTGAAATTCGAGAGATATCACTGGACTATCTCATACTGCTCTTTCGTTTTTCGAGGCTGAACCCCATCCATTTGTAAAGACTGTCGTTTAATACTTTATCCGCATAACCTGATTCCTGTCGATTGACCAGTTTCTCTGAAATTTTGTTGACGGGCAGAGTGCATCCAAGCGCTTTGGATACCGCAATGTAAAGATCAAAGGGGGAAAGCTCAACGGGCATTTTTTCCAGCTTGCCTTCCAGATCCAGCAGGGAGACAAAAAGATCACCCTGGATCTGCGGGTAGATGGCGTAATCAACACGACCAACGTTCAGCATTTTCAGGCCCTGCTGTGCATGGAAGGTTTTCACAATACTCAGGTGATCGTCTGCGTACTGCTCAAACGCCTTGCTGAACCGGACATTTCGTGGTGCAACTCCTTTAAGATCCTTCATATCTGACCAGTGCCGTATATCACGCTGATCATCTCTTCGGGTTACAACCATATAGCTTTGCGCGTAAATAGGAGGGTAGATATGGTAGACCTCATTCAGGTATTTCTGCTGATAGATCATGGCCGGATTAATATGGATGATACCCTGGCGAAGTTTGTGGGTGACCCGATTGGCTCCGCCAAAGTAATCATTAATGACACGGATACCTTCTTCTTCAAGAATTTCAGTGAGCAAATCGGAGGCTGCGCCATGAGTGCTCTGGTAGTCGCCCCAGCTTACCGGCGGAAGGTCAGGATAACCGGTCAACACAACTTCTTTGCACATGGCGCTGTGTGCCAGCAGTTGCCCGGAAAACAGTACATAAAATACCAATACTGTAAATGTTCGCAAATGCTTGTCCTTTATAATGTCTTTCTTTTCAGTCCTTGATGACCAAGGGCTCAAGCAAATTTAATGATAACAGAAATCCACTCTGGTATGTTGTATGGGTATTGATATTCGTCATCTGAAGGATGGTTGTAAAATAGAAGACAGTGATCACTTTCGGTCAGCACGCATCAACAGTCAGGGGTATTGGTGTTCTTTCAGGGATGGGGCATCGTTCTATCGCCGTTGCATGGATGGCTCAATAGTGTTGGGTGCAGAGGCGAGGCGACTGCCAGCTGGTGAGATGGACAGGGTGCTTGAGGCGTACCAGGGGTGGATCAAAAATATTGCTGCTGATAATAAAGTCATTCGGGCAAGCCAGCAGCTAACCAATAAAGATTATAACGATGTTGCTGACCTCTATCGTGAAGTCTATCCCGAAGAAGTCACCATTCTCCCGCCTGACCGTTATGGCGATATTGTTATTATGCCAGCAACAGGGTGTCCGAACAGACGGTGTACGTTCTGTGCCTTCTATAAAGATAAGCCCTATAGGGTTCTTAATGAACCGGCGTTTGCTCAACATCTTGCTGATGTAAAAGAGCTGTATGGTGCAAAGGTGCATTCATCTCCCGGTGTATTTCTTGGCTCAGCGAATGCAATGGCTCTGTCCCAGAGGCGACTGATGTGCTGTTTGGCATTAATAAAGGAAAAGCTTGGCACTTTTAAAAGGGAGGTTAGTACATTCGCTGATCCTGATTTCAGTGCAAAACGGACAACAGCGCAGTGGAATGAGTTGCGTGAGAGCGGTTTGCGTCATTTGGTGATTGGTCTGGAAACCGGTTGGGGTGAGTTAAGAGCCAACCTGGGGAAATCAGGAGACCTTGATAAATGTATAGCCATGATTAACAGTGCCAGGCGGGCTGGGATCCATATTGGTCTGACGCTGCTGACCGGAGCGGCACCAGGGGAGTTAAGAAGAGAAAATCTGAAACAAACGTTGATTACCCTTGAAAGTCTGGAGCTTTCCGGGGGGGATCTCATATACCTGTCACCGCTGAGCAAAAATGGCTTTGTGCACGATGCCGCTTTAGAAGAGCAAAGTGAGATGATGACGGTGATAATGACGATGACTGAGGCGAAAGTGGTGCCTTATCAAATGCAGCGTTTTCAATATTTCATGTGAACTGAAGACGACCGTCTTTTAATGTTTGCAGCAATGGTGGATTGATCGAAAGAAAAACAACCGGTTGTGTTCAGTTGAATAGTCCAGATGATAAATGCTTACGTTTAATAAATGAGATTATGTTCCTGACTTAGTAAATTAGCTTTACAAAGCTCCCATTAACAACAATGGGAGCTTTGCTATCGTCATTAATAAATATTCAAGCAACCTTGCCTCGGGCGCTTAGGGCTCATTAGTATCTATCGAGATTCTTATGAACATAGTGTCATTCTTTACGTATTTATCCAGGTTCTGTGTGGATAATTCCAGTATACAAGGGCAGCCAGAAGCGATGTTGCGCTCCTTTTTAGGCCTTTGAAAAGATGAAGAATAGGGGGCGGGGCGAAAAGCATCATGCCTGTCTTCGCCGTGCGTCAGATCAAGAATATTAAAATGGACTTTGTGTCGGAACGGCCAATGCAGGGTTTCATCGTAGTCACCTTTCATCACCACTAAAAATAAGCTGATATGCGTTCCTTTTCCCAAGCCGTCACCATTCAGGTAGAGCTTTGCACACAATTTATAGCCATAAGTGTTTGTAAAGAATACAGGGGAGAATAGGATATTCGTTTTACCACTTATAGCATCATTTCGTTTGGCAGTGAATTGATCAATTTTCCAAAGCAGGGTGCCGTTTGTGGTTACCGGATTTCCTTGTACGGCTTTGGCTTTGAGAAGTTGATCTATCAAATGAAATGCATTGGCCAGTTGGTTTTCAAGATCTTTAACAGTATGGCAACATTCTGTGTTGCGTTTTTCAAGGTCAGTGATGCGTTGCTCGAGTTCGGATGTCAGCGAGGGACTGGGGTGCAGTCTTGGATTTTGAGGAGAGAAGTAAAAGGCCCGGGTAAGCGTTTGCAGTTGTTGGTTCAGTGAATCAATTTTTTTATCCAGTGACTCTATTTTTACATCAATCAGGGATTCTTGCTCTTTGAGCATTAATTGCCTCATCTGTTCTACCTGTTTTATCAGCTTTTCCACGCGTATATCAAGCGCTGAGTGGCTTTCGGTAGCCTCCGAACTCGCGTGTTGGAGCATGGTTATCCTGTCTTCCAAAGTAAAGTTTCTACATACGGCAATGTGCTTAAGGAGATCCCTATAAAGCCCGTGCCATTGACAATCAGTATTTTCATTGGTGGTGTTTGAAGGGCATTGATATAGATGTGTGGATTCGATTTCACGGGAGTGAAATTTGTCCGGATAGGTCTCGGAGTTATCGATAGGGCAACGGTATACCTCTACATTATCCGGGGTGCCTGGTTGTTTGGTGCGTGGGTTTGGTTGCTCGTGCTTCAGGCAATGACGACACAGCAAGTGAATAACTTCATCAGAGCTGCAATGGTAAAGTTCTCCAGGCAGGTGATTCATTTTATTGCAATATACTACTTTTTTCGTGAATAGTTCAGGCATTTCGGTCATAACCTGAACGCCACGGTAATAAAAACTGGTTATGTTTTTTGATGGGAGTGTATACAGACTACTTGCTATTGATGTGTTAGTAGAGGTTGCCCGGCTGTGGGGCGTGTTAAGTGATAACTGACCTGCGTGCATTTGATTATCCACTCATTACTGGTTTCAATAACCATTCGATTATGAAACTGCATGAAAGTTCCGACCAATAATGCTTTGTCATGCAAAGCCCTCTCAGGTGGAAAGCAACCCGGCACTGTAGAGAGTGGTATTTTCATTGTGTAGCCAATTGAGCACTTGTTTTACCGACTCATAGTGATGCCCATAATCTCTATAAGTCAGTTGGCGTAGGTGATTGTACGTAAAACCATCATCGCTTATTGATTAACATCAAAACTTCTCTATTATTTGCACCACTTCCACGGACTGGCCCAAACGGTCATCCACGGATCAGCAGAATGAATCATTATCGCTGACCGGGAAGTGCGGTTTGAAAATGGGTTGTTTGGATTGAATGAAAAACAACCGGTTGACAAATCAAACTGGCGCGGTAAGATGCGCATCCGCTGACAGGGCTTGAGAGCAACGTCAGTGAGTTGGAAAGCTTCTTTCTTCTTCTGAAAAATGATCGCTTGACAACGAAAGTTGCCACGGTAAGATGTGCAGCCTTGCTGATCGGCGCTGACTGCTGAATCAGCGATTAAATCGCCACAGTTTAATCAGTTCTTTAACAAGATATCAGACAATTCGTGTGGGCGCTTGTGCGATTGCATCGGTTACAAAAGGCTATCACCTTTTGTTAATAGTTAAATGCGACGCTTAAGCGAACATACTCGTTAATTTGCAGTAAGTTCTATTGAGCATATAAATTTTTCGCATGAAAAATTTAAACTGAAGAGTTTGATCATGGCTCAGATTGAACGCTGGCGGCAGGCCTAACACATGCAAGTCGAGCGGTAGCGGGAAGAGCTTGCT